>JBBRKB010000185.1:0-7500 GCA_038218385.1 Cytophagales bacterium
GGCGACTTAACCTTAAACGTTCCTTTCAAAACATCAGCATCGACCGCTATTGATTGATCGAGTCGATTAAACAAACAAATAGCGGCCTTGCCATTGGTCAACGGCTTATAATAAACTTCAAACTCGCCATAGTCTATAATTTTATAACCCTGCTTGCCCAATACATCTTGATTGACACCAATCGCCAATGCATTTGTTAGAATTGTTTTTGTTTCATCAGACATTTTAGCAAGATCATTACCTGCGAACAACGGAGCCGCAAGCATACACCACAAACTAAAGTGTGCACGATTTTCAGCAGGAGTCAATGATCCATTTCCTACCTCTAACATATCGGGATCGTTCCAATGACCTGGGCCAGAAAATTTCTCAAGTCCATCTTGCATGTCTAAATTGATAACTACACCTCCACCCCAGCATTTTCCATTTTTAGCATCCGGAATATTCCAGTTGTTTCGGATGTCGCCTGTGGTACGCCATGTATGACCAATGTCTGTAGCCCACTCCCAAGGCTTACTTAAGCCCCATTCGCAAATACTGAAAACCATTGGACGGCCGGCAGTATACAAAGCATCACGCATGAGCGTATAAGACTCTTCAGCATTCTGCCCATCGCTATTGCACCAATCTTGTTTTAAAAAATCAACACCCCATTGTGCAAAAGTTATGGCATCTTGATATTCATGTCCTCTGCTGCCGGGCCGCTTCTGGCATGTAAGTCTGCCAGCGCATGAATAGATGCCAAACTTCAAACCCTTACTGTGAACGTAATCAGCAAGCGCTTTTATGCCGGATGGGAATTTAGTTTTATCGGCAACCAGAAAACCTTGAGCATCGCGATCCACTTGCCAGCAATCATCGATCACTACATATTGATATCCGACATCCCTCATTCCAGAAGCGACCAATGCATCAGCTGCATCTTTGACGATTTTCTCGGTTACATGGCACTCAAATGTGTTCCAACTATTCCATCCCATCGGTGGTGTCATTGCCAGTTCTGGAAATTTTTGCGTGAACCCCATAATAGGGGTAAGCACTATAAGCATCGTTAAAATATTTTTCATTATTCACATGTTTACTGTAAACATATCTTTTTGTCGAACATCATACAAGGTCACCGATACGTCAACGACCCTTTAAAATCGAGTATAGTATATGTTGCGATGGGCGTGTCATATACTGGCACGGGTATGCTGTTTGCTTTCACTCGATAATACGTATCAGAGGCAAAGTCTTTAGATCCGTTCCAGGTGATTACCTGAGAAAAACAAGTTGATGAAAAAAAGAGTAGGGTAAAATGTAGGTCTTCATTAAATTATAATTGAATAAAATTAGATGTAGCGCATTTAATTTATAATAACTTCAACATCATTCGGCTTTAGTTAATTTTAATATCAGGACAGGAATGATTCGGTTGAAAATCTACAGCAATGGACAGACGGAATTAGATTCCTTCTTAGCCGTCCTTAAGCCCTTAGGCAGATAGCGTCCAATCAACGTATGATCGTGATGCGATTTCCGGATTGTCTTGTAATAAACAAAATGCCGCCAGCGCTCAGCGGCTTCCACACATAACCCTCTCCATCTTCACTTTTCACTTCTTTCAAGGTAGCTTCATCCAGCATCACGATCGAAGGCTTTTGCGTTAAGCGCAACACTTCTTTTCCGCGTCCATCATAGGTGCGATAATGTAAGATGGCACGATCTACGTTCGATCGTACAACGGGCACTAGAAATTTATTGATTTGGTCTTCATAGTTAGCGAGTTGTATAATAGACGAGGAATGAAGAATATGATTTTGGTTTGACGGTGCCAAATCATGGTGGACCGCCATAGCGCGCAAGTAATGTCGTATGTAATCACCGTAGCCATCGGTTAGCCAATTTTCATCTTGTGGATAACGGTTTTTACCATCCACATCCACCATGTACGTGGCCCAATTCAATTGGCGAATGGCGTGTTGCATTTTATCCAGCTCACCTGTCAATGAATAAAAAAATAGCTCATCGGCAGCTTGTCGCGATGTGTGACTGTTGCCCGGTGTTTGATAAGCCGTCTGCTCGTTGATGACCGTCACGCCGTATTTTTTCCAATCGTTGTTGCCTAATGTTTTATACACCCAATCAATGGTAGCTTGTACCTCACTTTTCCAATTCGGAAATAACGCACGGTGATTCATGATAAAGCGTGCCCATGTCATCGCATTTATTTGGGTGTCGCTCCATCCCGGAATGTCTTCAAAGAAGGGTCCCCATTTGTTGTTTTTCATTGGATACTTTTTCATCCAGTTGATGATCGTATCAGCGGATTTCTGATAGACATCTACATTGCCTTCCCCTAGGGATACCAATTCTAAAAACAGTTCGACAGTAGCAGACCAATTGGTGGTGTAGGCACTCAACCCAGCATCACTTTTATCACCGGCATTACTCTTTAGCTTTCCAACTTCTCCTGTGATGGCATTCACTTTAAAAGGCATGGGCGAATGATCTGCATCGCCTTCCGATATGTGTGATGCCAAGGTGTTGGCAATGTCGATAGCCGCTTGTAAATAGCGCTTCTCAGTAGCATGCGGGTATCGTTCGTTGCTCATCATTTTAAAAAGCTTTATCAGTTCGAAACCAAAAGAGCCCGCCTTGTCAGGTTGCGTATACCCCGTTCCGATCACCATGTCGCCATCATACTTTCCTGAATAAACCAACGTGTTGTACGGATAGGGTATGTTTGGCCATTTTGCATCGCTAGCAGAAAGACCATGGGTCAAATAATAGTCGGCCAAAAATCTCATATTTTCTTTCACGCGTTCGTTGCCAGTATAGGCATACAGCAATTGCCAGGAAGACATCGCCATCTGAATTTGATCGCCACCTAAACCTCGCGGATCATTAAAGTCTGGCCGCCACACTTGATGGTTCATGTAGTATGGAATTCCATTCATATCCACGCGCATGGTGTCCCAGAAATTCCATGTAAGATTAATGATGTGATCATAGCTGATGCCGGGATCATCGTTAAACCAGGGAAGGATTTTTCCTTCCTTATCGGTTTTTATTTTATGATAGATTAATTGCTGCTGACCCTGAGTAGAAACAAATGAAGTTATCAAAATGATGAGAGTGCCAAAAGTAATTTTTCTCATGCTGGTTTGTTTTTAGGTTGTAAGATAGGCCCACTATTGGTTCAATGAATTGAAGGTCTTTCTGACTTCGAGGTCTTAAAAAATCTATCACACCCTTCGTTTACCTGAAGCACTTCATGACTCTATAGTTAACGGCTTCAGAAATTCATATGAGGTCTTTCGCATCGATGTATTTCCTAAGCTAAGCTATTTAGCATGGTCATTCAAGTTGTGGGTGTTGATTGGTTTTAGAGCCTGCTGTTACTATTTCAAGATTACTTTTTGCGTAAGTCGCTGATTCTTTTTATTAATGGAAAATAAATAGACCCCTGGTGATGCGGCTAATATAATTTCATTTTTGCCTGGGGAAATATTTTCATTCACCCATATAGTTTCTCCAATGGTGTTCTTTATTTCTACATGACCCGAACTGAACCATTCAGGAACATCTATGATAAAATTTCCATTGGAAGGATTGGGATATAGTTTAAACTTTCTTTTTAAATCCTCTTCCAGTCCTACAACCACTTTAGGCTCTTCAGTATTAAGGATTACATACATAGCGTCACGGGGTAGGGTTACCGACAACTGATTGCCATTTCGATTAACAAAGAGTTCTTTTTTGTTATATCCATTGACATCCAGGACGTGTGCTGATTTAATCATTGCATTCGTAAAGGCAATGTTCACGTTCGTTTCACCTGCACGCCACGGCATCTTACCGGTGTTGTTTATTTTGAAGCCATCTACTTCCGTTCCGTTCAACATAAATTTCGCTGGTGTCTCAGACCAGTTCGTAGGCCTGAATGTTGTGCCCACCTGAATGAGAATTTTTTCAGATTCAGAAATAATATTATCATCCATCGAAACAACGTTGATGGTGGCGTAGTCATTTTCAGAGGTGATGGTGAGACCATCGAGTGTAAACGTTTTTGTGACGCCAAGAAAACCTGAAACACCTTTTGCTGAAGGTGTGTTCATCGTGCAAATTCCTTTTTTGTAATCCCACTTCAGCTCGCCTGTGGCACTCTCTGTTATTTTATTCACAAAATCGATGTTGCTATCTACCTTGGGTGAGATGATGTTGTTAACAGGATTTCCATCATACTTTACTTCAATGGTTCCGATGAGATGGGCGATGGGAGGTATCTCCGTTTCATTATTATTTCCACCGCTTCCCCATTCATCACGATTAGGATCGAAACCACTTTCTTCACTGATAAGAGGAACTTCCCGTTTCCATAATGTTGACAGCGGCCGCTCTTCATGAACGACAACTTCACTCTGCTTCACATAGCCTTTACGATACAATAATGCATTTGCCGGAAACATTCCGATTTGTCCGGGTGTGGAAACCGTCCATCGGTACATCGCTTTTTGTCCGCCTTCAAGATTAGTAAAATCATAATAAGGAAATGGATCCATGCCGGGCGCACTTGGTGAAAACCAGAAGTATCCATCAACACCTGTGAGTGACATGTACGCTGCAATTAGAAAGGGACCTTCTGATTGATACTTGTGCGGAAGATTCCAGGCGCTCTCTGTTACGATAAAGGGTTTGTTGTCTAGTTGCTTAATGTTAATGGGAAGTTTCTGCGGTTCTACTAACACTGACTTGCCAACGTAATGATGACCCGGATCAATTCTCCATCCGTTATTTTCTCCTACATGTTGTGGATCAACATAACGGTTCACCGCCATCACGTCATTTGTTGCATTGCTATAACGCTCCGCATCAAACAGAAGCGTTGCATCAGCAGGCCGCCAGTTACCGGCGTTTATTAATTGTTTACACCCAAGGCTTTTATAATGATCATATATTTCAGTGTAAAAATTTCGCTGATGTTCTGTGAGAAATTCAACCTGATCGCTTACACGAACGGCCTTGCCACCTGTTTGTTGTTGAGTTGCTTCCCAAATAATGTACAACGCAACGCGACCTGCTGCTGTATTGTCGCCAGCAATTGTAACATTACTCCATGCCGTGAAGGCTTGTTCAATGGTGCCATACTTATTCACAAGCCATGTATAGAAATGTTCTTCCATCGTTGTGTTTAGGTTTGGCTTCACACCTTGAACGGTCCAGAAGAGTAGGCCATCTTCATTTTGTATTTGAATCAATGCTACCGAAGGATCATCTTTTAATGCGATTCCCGTGTAAGGATTTTCGGTTGTGTAAAGAACATCCACCCAATGTTTATAAGCATTTTTTAAGTTATCATTAAAGAAAATCAAAGCCCATGGGTCGTCAGCACCTGTGTATTCGCCAAGTCCCCATGTTGCCGGAATTTTTTTTACATGGCCTGCCCAGTAAGGAGAGATGGCTGTGTAGATGCCTTCTTTTTTCATAGCAGCAACTGTGCGCCAGATAGCATCTGCTTCATTCATGTCTACATCATTCATGTTTGACGTTGCGCCTTTCGGGTGAATAGCTCCATGAAAGCGAATGATGTTCACACCCATCTTGGCGAGATATCGGGCATACCGACTTAAGTCAGCGTCTGATAAATCTCTCACCAAATCTCCACCCCCAACGGCCCAAAAGCGGATGGGCTTATTAGCATTCGTTGTTCTAAAATCTTTCCCGTCAGTAGAAAGTTTGATGAATCCGTTTTCGCCGGCAACATTTTCATTCAAATAACGAAGATCAAGAAGTGCATCTTCTGTGAACGCATCTGTTGGATACTCGATTACCCAACCTGATTGAGGAGATTGCGCATAGGAAGCAAAGGTGCTGATTGCAAAAAGGAGTAAAATTAATCGCATAGAACTGATTTGGTTTTTCAACTGAAGTTTACTAATCATTCACGACATGATCATCCTGCACTGTTATGTTGGGTCTTTAGAAATGGAAATTCACTTGTTCATTAAAGTTGCAACAAACGGGTATTGATGTGTAAGTAATCCCGCCTTGTTTTAATTTTTTTTTTAAATCTTTTCAGAAAAGATCACTTACCTGCTGTGTCCTGTATTTGGGCTTGCAAAAATGTTAATGCAACTCATAAAGGGCATTTAGAAATGTTAAAGTGTTTGTAATAGTCTTATTTATGACCATTAAATCGTTTGTGTTCATCTTACATGCCTTGATCTTTGACTCAGACTTTACTACCTATGTATTAAATAATTGTTACCACATAATACATTAGCCCATCACAACGTACAGCGACATAGCGCTTTGGAAATTGATCAAGTCAGGCGAAAAGCAAGCCCTGGCAGTGATCTATGAGCGGTATGTAAATGTGCTTTACAACTACGCTGTTAAGATTTGCAAAGACCCCGATTTGATTGAGGATTCTATACAGGATTTGTTTATTGATATCTGGCGGTACAGGAAAAATTTAGCGGACACAGATTCAGTAAAGTATTATTTATATTTTTCACTTCGTACAAAAATTGCCAGGCAATCATCGACCGCTTCAAGGTTGATCAGCGAAGGCATCAGGTGGGACGATATTAAAGGTCTCGCCTCTGGCTCTTTCGAGCAGGAGTTGATAGAATCAGAGCAACATGATGAGCGAGCCATGCGATTAAAGAAATATTTGCACAATCTTTCGCCCCGGCAATACGAGGCTATTGTGCTTCGTTTTTATGATGAATTCAGCTTGGACGAAATAGGAAAGATAATGGATATGAATCCCCAATCTGTCCGCAATTTGATTCAACGTGGTATTATTCAACTGAAGCAGTATTCACAGCTTCTTATTTCCCTTCTCTTCTTTTTCGTGATCTGATTTCTATGGTTTAAGGCCATTTCAGGAAGTTTTATTGGCTAAGAAAAATATTTTCTCAAAGTGAGTTAAATCGAGGTGTACCTGTCTTTTGTTAGTATCAATCGATTGAATTCTGCTAATGAAAGACTACTCACTATTTGAAGCTGCTGATTTTGTACTGGATGAAAGTTTCTTTCTTTGGGTCAAGCACCCTGACGAAAAATCAAATACATTTTGGAAGGGATGGATTAAAACCCACCCCGAGCGCCTGCAGGAGGTAGAGGAGGCCATTGGAATGATAAAAGCGGTGGTAACAGAATACGGAAATTTCCCTTCTGAATACCAAAAGCAAATGATGTGGTCATCCATTGATCAACATTTGGATGATGATCCCAACGTAAGTCAACGTAAGTCATGGACAGGTTTAAGTAAAGTGTTATCACTTTTGCTTGTTGCTGGAATAGCCGCCATTACAACTGTTTTTATTAAGAAAGGTGATGTAGAAGTTTTTTCAACTCAAACCATTGAAACTGAAAACAGTCGATATGTTGAGCGGATCAACAATGGAAGCAAGCCGTTAACGATGATCCTTGAAGATGGAAGTTCCATCATTCTTCAGCCCAACAGCACATTAAAATATCCACGTGTTTTTGAAGTGGCCAGTAGGG
>JBBRKB010000186.1:0-7472 GCA_038218385.1 Cytophagales bacterium
GCGGTGAAGGAGAATTTGATTTAGAAAGGCTTTTATAGCTGCTGGCTTCTGGCTACTAGCTGCTGATTGGAAATGCCCAACAGGCATTGCAACGACACGTAAAATATTTAAAACACCATTCCCTCATAGCTACCAGCTCAATTAGCTCTAATCGTCTAAACGTCCTCGAGGCGGGAGGCATTGCGGAGAATTAAGGGATGGTATTTTTATCGTTCCAATAACTTAATTAATTATGAGGTATATACGTTTAGGTCGCCCATCTGCTGGAAAATGAGTATTTTAGCTTTATGGGCAATAGGATTAAGTTTCTAGGTGTGAATTCAATAAAGTTTAATCAACAGTTTAAAGAAGAAGTTGATTGTTATGCCTATTTGGCATCGATAAAATGGCCTGATGAAAAATATTTATAGATGAATACCATTACAGATATAACAGGAGAAATAATATGGACACGATTTTCACAAGCTCATTGAAAAAATGGTAAAAAATAAGCCCATTAGAATCGGAGATTCTGAATAGGGAAATGGGCGACCTAAACGTATATACCTATTAATTATAATGCACGTGAGGGTGAACATTTTGAGTTATATCTAAAGTTAATTCATTATTATTTCCTATCTTTAATTTGCCTCATATAAAAAACACCCGCTATGAAAATTCTTTTGGCTTCTACATTTTTGATTTTTACACTCTTTCAAATTTCGTGTACAGAGGATAATAATCCTTGCGATAAAGATGGTGATGGTATATTATCAAGGGATTGTGGGGGTGAGGATTGCAACGATGGTGATAAAAATAGTGGAATTGCAGATGCAGATGGGGACGGATTTAATTCCATTGCCTGCGGTGGTACCGATTGTAATGATCTTGATCCTACAACTTTTCCAGGCAATGATGAAGTCAATGACGCAGAGGGTCATGATGAGGACTGCAATCCCTCTACTTGCGGTCAAACCCGAATCGATGCTGATAATGACGGCTACGGAGCGAACTGCTTTCAAAGAATCAATGGCGTTGATGTCTACAGTTACACAGGAGATTGTGATGACAACAATGCTGCTATTTTTCCTGGAAGCCAGGTTTGTGGAAGGCAAGGCCGAATCTTGATCTGTGGAGGTGATGGATTTTATGTTGAACAACTGTGTAAAACATGTATAGTTCAGCCAAATGGAACAGGCGTTTGTCTGAATTAACCAAGGAGCATAAAAATTAAAGGAACATCTTACTTCCTTCATCACTGAGTTTCTCTTACAGGACTGTGGTAATAATGAACCTTCTTTGTCGTTCTTTCATCATCTCAACTAGGCAATGTGAACTACATTAGATTTTAAATTTTGTAATGCTGAAATATTAAAAGCAGAATTATCATAATTATTAAGTTCAATCCATACAGCTTCTGCCATATAGAAAGCACCAAAAACTTTACTAATTAAATTGAGTTGGTCAAGGTGTATGAGGGAGATAATTAAACCTGTAACTGCAATAACTATTTTCATTCTTACAAATCGTTCAATTTATCCCAGTCGGATATCACCTGGTCAATGCTTGTAGTAGAAATAGGGGAATTATTTTTAGCAAGCATTTTTTCAAATTCGTATCGGCTCAATTCTGATAATTGAATGGCTTTTCCAATAGTAAGTTTACCATCTTGGAAAAGGAGCATGGCTATTCCTGGCTTGAAAATGATTTTTTAATTCTTGCTCGGTCTGATTCAGAGAAATCATGATATCGGATGATATATTTACAGGTATTGTTATATTTTTCATGACCACTGTTTTTTAATCTAAAATATTTTCTTAAATCACTATTTACGAGTAGCGCACCGCTCTAGAACCTCTAATTTCTTGAATAATCTCATCAGAATCTCGGGAATCTTCCCAGGCCCCAGATAAATCTTTAAGAGTAACAGTTGGTTTCGCCTCTTCCTCAATAAATTTATTCAGCTTAAGAATCAGCTTTTTCTTAGTGGTATGATCTAATCGTGACAGAAATCCAAAATATTTATCAAGCGTCTTATCTGTCAATGCTAAGCCCATACTTTTATATTTCATTAAAGATATACATTTTCTAAAAATCAGTAATTGATCAACATGGCTAGCCGTCAGGAACGACCAGCAATTCTCAGGAGGCACCTACGGAGCCTTGTAACTTGCATGGTATTATTTCTATAAATAGGAAACTCCTCTGGAGTTGTGAAACTGCATCTTACAAAATTATTAGCTCCGTAGGAGCTTCCTGTTTATAGCCTGAATTCATTATGCGTGAGAGCAGTCTCCAGAGGAGTCTCCTAAATTCTTCAAATACTTCCAACTTAATTTTCATGGTAGAAATTTGCTAGCAACCATCAACTCTCAGGAGGCACCTACGGAGCCTTGTTAACGAGCATGGTATTATTTCTATAAACAGGAAACTCCTCTGGAGTTGTGAAACTGCCTCTTACAAAATTATTAGCGCCGTTGGTGCTTCCTGTTTATAGCGTGAATTCCTGTGGGGTTTGATCAGACTCCTCAAGGTCTTCTAACCTCTAAATATTTCCCGCTCCTTTAGTCATGGCAGAAAATTACTAGCGGCTTGCAGCCAGAAGCTAGCAGCTTCCTCTACGCAAACGATTTTCAGTATTCTGCACACGATTGATACGTAATTTTTAAATTATTTACGTATTTAATACTTAATTAAATAAATATAGTACGTAAATTTACGTAACTATTGAATTGAAACCCTCATTCAATGGCAAGTCAAAACCTGTAACTAAAATTTGATTGTGATGAAGAAGAGCGCTAAAGCAACCAAGATTAACCTCCTTAATTTTAAAACCCCACAGATGCGTGCTTTCCATATTACGTGGATGGCTTTTTTTCTGTGCTTCTTCGGCTGGTTCGGAATAGCGCCCATGATGGCGATTGTGCGCGATGAATTGTCACTTACAAAATCACAAATCGGAGATATCATGATCGCCTCGGTGGCCATCACCATTGTAGCACGTTTGGTTATCGGGTACTTGTGCGATAAAATGGGACCCCGCAAAGTGTATACAGCCATCCTAATCCTTGGTTCCTTTCCGGTAATGTTGATTGGGTTAAGCAATAGTTTTGAAACCTTCTTACTCTTCAGGCTTGCTATTGGAATCATCGGGGCGTCATTTGTTATCACACAATTTCATACATCCTTAATGTTTGCTCCCAATGTGGTGGGCACTGCCAATGCAACCACCGCCGGCTGGGGAAACCTGGGCGGAGGAGTAACACAAATGGTGATGCCGTTAGTGTTCAGTGGCTTCATGGCATTGGGATTTGTTCAAACAGCAGCATGGCGATATTCTATGGTGGTGCCCGGCATAGCCCTGTTGTTAATGGCGTTTGTTTACTACCGGTTTACGCAAGACACTCCAGAAGGAAATTATGACCAACTGCGTGCGCAAGGAAAATTGAAGGCCAAGAAAAAAGACAAAGGATCTTTTATGGCCGCTGTGAAAGATGTACGCGTGTGGGGTTTGTTCTTAATCTATGGCGCTTGCTTTGGTGTTGAACTTACCATTAACAATGTGTCTGCCATTTACTATACCGATTATTTCAGTCTGGATATGAAAACTGCCGGACTTATTGCGGGCTTGTTTGGGTTGATGAATTTATTTGCCCGATCACTCGGAGGTTTTTTTGGCGACAGGTTCGGTAACAAATTCGGATTGAAAGGCCGTGTAAATTTTTTGTTTGTTGTCCTGTTCATTGAAGGCATCATGTTGTTAGGTTTTTCGCAAATCACGTTGCTGCCACTGGCTATCATCACCATGATTTTCTTTAGCCTCTTCGTTCAGATGTCGGAGGGTGCAACATTTTCTGTTGTTCCCTTTATCAATAAAAAAGCGGTTGGGTCCGTATCCGGAATTGTAGGTGCAGGCGGAAATGCAGGTGCTGTTGCAGCAGGCTTTCTTTTTAAAACCGAATCATTGACGTATCCACAAGCGCTGTTTTTTCTGGGATGTGGAGTTGTGGTAATTTCTTTTGTGTCATTCGCGGTTAGGTTCTCTGAAGCAGATGAGAAAGTTGCGTATGAAGAAGAATCAATAGAAACTCAGGGTGACCTCATCCCCAGCCCCGTTATTGTTAATCAAAATGTTTAGTTGAGCTGATAATCGAAAGCATGATTTCCGGAAAACATACATCTTTTAAATCAACGTGTTCCTATTGTGGTGTTGGCTGCGGGATAATTGTTAAAAAAGATAAGCGGGGCAAGTTCGTAGTGGAAGGTGACAAAGATCATCCGGTGAATAAAGGTATGCTTTGTTCGAAAGGAATGAACTTGCACTATGCCATGCAAGATAAATCCGATCGGTTGTTATATCCTGAAATGCGTTGGAGCAGAAACCATCCCACCACACGTGTGTCATGGTCTGCTGCGATGAAAAGAACGGCCGCTGTTTTCAAATCTATTATAGAGAACTACGGACCAGACTCTGTTGGCTTTTATGTTTCAGGGCAATGTCTCACGGAAGAATATTATGTAGCCAACAAACTGGTAAAAGGTTTTATCGGCACCAATAACATTGACACTAACTCGCGTCTTTGCATGAGCAGTGCGGTGGTGGGTTATGCTAAAATGTTGGGCGAAGATTCTGTACCTGTTTCATACGAAGACATTGAATTGGCTGATTGTTTTTTGGTAGCGGGCGCAAACCCGGCGTGGTGTCATCCTATTTTATTCAGAAGGATAGAAGCGCATAAGCAAAACAACCCTGACGTAAAACTGATTGTTGTTGATCCGCGCAAAACACAAAGTTGTGCGATGGCTGATTTGCATTTACAGCTCATGCCCGGCACAGATGTTTATCTCTACAATGCCATAGCGCGTGTCTTGATTGAGAATGGTGAAGTGGATTATGATTTTATAAAAAACCATACCGAAGACTTTGAAGCGTACAGAGATTCTGTATTGCTACATACCGTTGAAGAAGCGGCATCCATTTGTGATGTTGCTGTGGACGATATTAAACTGGCCGCATCCTACATTGCTGCATCGAAAGGATTTCTTTCGCTTTGGGCCATGGGTCTTAACCAAAGTGTGATTGGTGTAAACAAAAACCTGGCGTTGATAAGTTTGAATCTTATTACCGGTCACATTGGTAAGCCAGGCTCAGGGCCCTTCTCATTGACGGGTCAACCCAATGCCATGGGAGGGCGCGAAGTAGGTGGACTTGCCACGATGTTGGCAGCGCATCGTTCCATCGCCAACCCTGCGCATCGTAAAGAAGTAGAAGACTTTTGGGAGTCGCCCGCGATCTCTGATAAACCCGGACTCACGGCTACCGAAATGATCGAATCACTGGAGCGTGGCGATCTTAAAGTAGTGTGGATTATTTGTACAAATCCGTTGGTGAGTTTGCCCGATTCAAAACGAGTGGAAGAAGCACTGAAGAAGGCGCGCTTTGTTATTGTTCAAGACATTTCCGGAAAATCAGATACGATAAAATTTGCAGACGTAGTGTTGCCAGCGGCCGGGCATTTTGAAAAAGAAGGCACGATGACAAACTCAGAGAGGAGGATTGGTCACTTAGCAAAAGTAATTGATCCGCCAGGTGAAGCACTTCCCGATGCAGAGATCCTTTGCATGTTCGCGCGGGAGATGGGGTATATAGGTTTTGATTTTAAATCAGCTTCTGATATATACGATGAGCATTGCAAGCTCACGAAAGGAACAAACCTTGACATCAGTGGCTTGTCATACAAACGTCTTACAGAAGAACATTCTTTTCAATGGCCGGTGCCAAATGAAAATCATGAAGGAACACCACGGCTGTTTACCAATAAGGAATTCTTTACACCGTCTAAGAAAGCAAAGTTCATTGCGCTTACTGAACCGGCCAACACCAGTGAAAATATAACGGATAATCTTCCACTTATTTTAACAACAGGACGTATCCGCGATCAGTGGCACACCATGACCAAGACGGGCAAGGTGAACAAACTGAAACAACACATCGAAAAACCTTTTCTTGAAATACATCCACACGATGCGTTGTTGAGGGAGATCAAAGAAGGTGATGTTGTGATCATTGAAAATGGACGTGGCAAAGTGCGTGTTACGGCAAAAGTAACAGACGAGATAAAACGTGGTGTGGTGTTTCTTCCCATGCATTGGGGAAAAATATTGGAGAGTGATCTCGCAAGAGCTAATAACCTCACCAGTAATTTAGTTGATCCGCATTCAAAGGAACCAGACTTTAAATTTTCTGCCGTTGAAGTAACGAAGTATGAAAAGCCTGTTGAGAAAATTATTGTGGCAGGCGCTGGTGCTGCGGCGTATCGCTTTCTGATTTCACATCGTTCGCTCAACGCGCGTGATGAGATTCATGTTTTCTCGAAAGAGAAAGATCCTTTTTATAACCGCGTTCTTTTACCCGAATATGTTAATGAAACATTGCCGTGGGAACGGTTACAAAAATTCCAGAGCGGTGAGTTTGAAGAATTGAATGTAAAGCTTCACACGGAAAATGAAATTGTTAGCATTAACCGTTTCCGGAAAACCGTTGTCGATAAATTTGGCAAAAGCCATCGCTATGATAAATTGATATTGGCAACCGGTAGCAGAGCCAATGTTCCGAAAGAAGCACCCATGAATTATCCTGGCGTCTTCACCATGCGCACACGCAAAGATGCTGATGACCTTAAGAAGTTTTTGAAACCTGATGGACATGTGCTTGTGATTGGTGGCGGATTGTTGGGGCTTGAGCTTGCTGCTTCGTTACGGGAACTGCACATTAACATTTCCATCGTCCACTTGGGCAGCCGCTTGATGGAACGCCAGATTGATACGCTTGCGGGCGAGTTGTTAATTGATTTTGTGGAAGAAAAAGAAATGCGCGTGTACCTCAACGATGAGGTGCAAAGTGTTGAGTTGTCGGACACAAAAGGAATGTTATCAGCACAATTAAAGAGTGGCAGAACACTTTCCATCGATGCCGTAGTATATGCTATCGGTACTCGTACAAACATAGAGTATGCACACGAAAGTGGTTTGGAAATCGGACGTGGAATTATCGTCAACGATTATTTACAAACCAACGATCCTGATATTTTTGCGATGGGTGAAATTGCCGAACATGGTGGTAAACTATACGGCATCACATCCGCAGCCGAGAAGCAAGCAGACGTAGTGGCGAAGTATTTGAATGGCGACATGCAAAGCCTGTACGATGGATCGGTGTTCATGAACATCCTGAAGTTTTCTGATCTTGATCTTTGTTCTATTGGCCTTGCTGAAATTCCGGTAAACAGCGAAGGGTATGATGAGATTTTGTTCATTGACAAGTCCATGCGTTATTATAAAAAATGCATTGTTAAAGATGATCGTCTGGTAGGCGCGATTTTAATTGGCGATAAATCGGAGTTTGCAGAATTCAAAACATTGATCGAAAGCAAGATCGAACTCTCTGAGCGCAGGCTGCAATTACTTCGCTCAGGAAAAACCGCAGAGCCTGT
>JBBRKB010000187.1:0-7471 GCA_038218385.1 Cytophagales bacterium
TGAAACCGGATCTTTGGTATTACTGGTACCATTGTTTCCTAGAAAACCAATAACCCCAGGGATATTGTTCACTGTATGGTAGGCTTCCCCGTTTGATAAGTCAGCTGAGAGAAGTACATATCCAGGAAAGAAATTTTTTTCACGCACACGCTTCTTACCATTCCTCATTTCGTAAACCTTCTCAGAAGGGATCAAAACCTGGGGAATAAAGTCCGTCAGTTTAGACCGCTCAACTTCTGTTTCCAGATAGGATTTTATTTTCTTTTCCTGGCCGCTTACAACCCGTAGAACATACCACTTGAGCTCGCCCATGACTAAAATTCTTTATAAAACCACTGAAGCCCAGTATTGAAAACCCAGTCAATAGCACCTATCACCAATGCAAATATGGTTGTTGCAACCAATACCAATATGGCACTGCTTTGCAAATCACTGTACTTAGACCAAGTAACTTTGTTCCTTACTTCGTCCCAAGACTCTAACACATAATTTTTTATCTTCTGCATGGTTCTAATCTTCTTTGCACGGGTGGAGAGACTCGAACTCCCAGCCAATGGTTTTGGAGACCACTACTCTACCAATTGAGCTACACCCGTAATTATTAAAATCACCTTGAAATCTTTCCTTTCGGGCTCAGCTCAACCCATTTGAGCCACATTTAAACACCCGTAGCCCAAAAAGGACTGCAAAGTTAGAATGAAAATCAAGAAAAGAAAAGCGTTCCTGAAAATTTAATCAGAAACGCTTTTTCTATTGATTCTTAGTCTATTAATCTAAAATCTCAGTAACCTGACCTGATCCTACTGTGCGGCCACCTTCGCGGATCGCAAAACGAAGACCTTTCTCCATCGCAATCTTATTGATAAGGGTAACTTCAATAGAAACGTTATCGCCAGGCATAACCATCTCTACACCACCAGGCAACATTACTTCACCTGTAACATCCGTAGTGCGGAAATAGAATTGAGGACGGTATTTGTTGAAGAATGGCGTGTGACGTCCACCTTCTTCTTTTGACAATACGTAAACCTCTGCTTTAAATTTAGCGTGTGGTGTAACAGAACCAGGCTTACAAATAACCATACCTCTGCGGATTTGCTCCTTTTCTATACCACGAAGCAAAAGACCCGTGTTATCACCAGCTTCACCTCTGTCAAGAATTTTACGGAACATTTCAACACCTGTGATGGTTGATTCTAAGTTCTCAGCACCCATACCAAGGATCTGAACTTTATCACCTGTGTTAATAACGCCTCTTTCAATTCTACCAGTAGCAACTGTACCACGACCCGTGATCGAGAACACATCTTCTACAGGCATCAAGAAGTCTTTATCCATCAAACGAATTGGAAGCGGGATAAAGTTATCCACAGCGTCCATAAGTTCTTCTACTTTTTCTACCCACTTTGGCTCACCATTCAGGGCGCCTAGTGCAGAACCTCTGATAACAGGCATGGTATCGCCAGGGAAGCTGTAGTACGACATCAATTCACGTACTTCCATTTCCACAAGCTCTAACAATTCTTCGTCATCAACCAAGTCCACTTTGTTCATGAAAACAACCAGTGCAGGTACACCTACCTGACGAGCCAAAAGGATGTGCTCGCGCGTCTGTGGCATAGGACCATCAGTAGCAGCAACAACCAAAATAGCTCCGTCCATCTGGGCAGCACCCGTAACCATGTTTTTCACATAGTCAGCGTGACCCGGACAGTCTACGTGAGCGTAGTGGCGGTTCACCGTTGCATATTCAACGTGTGATGTATTGATGGTAATACCTCTTTCTTTTTCTTCAGGAGCATTGTCAATAGAAGAGAAGTCTCTCATTGATGCAAGTCCTTTTGATGCAAGAACCTTAGTAATTGCAGCAGTAAGCGTAGTTTTGCCGTGGTCAACGTGACCTATGGTGCCTATGTTTACGTGTGGTTTTGAGCGGTCAAATTGTTCTTTTGCCATATTTGAAAATTCCAGTTTAAGTTTAAAGTGTATAGTTTATTTTAAAATGTTTTAACTAAATCTTCTCCATCTGAGAAGAACTACACCCCAAACATGATATGCCTTTCGAATAAGGGTTATTCGTCTGCCCGAAGGCAGTTTTAAATCACAGACGCGTTTTGATGGTTGCTAGTCATCCGCATAAGAAATTTAACATCATCTAAATTTTCTGTTGGGCTACTCCCAACTCATCCTTCACCAACAAACTCGAGCTGTTGATGAGGATCGAACTCACGACCTCTTCCTTACCAAGGAAGTGCTCTACCACTGAGCTACAACAGCCTTTAATAGTCAATGGTCTTTGATCACTAGTCGATGGTTTTTCCAATGACCCATGACTACTGACCTTTCACTCCGTACCTTTTCAGGTAATGAGCGGGAGACGAGGCTCGAACCCGCGACCTATAGCTTGGAAGGCTATCGCTCTACCAACTGAGCTACTCCCGCAAATAAAGTACAAATTACGAGGGACGAAGTACGAATAACGCACTCAACACCAAGATTAATACTCTTAACAACTTTTCAATCCTTCAACTCAAAGTACAAATTGCGTAGGACTAATAAACCTTGTACCTCGTAATTCTAACCTCGTACTTTTCCGTGGGGGAAATAGGATTCGAACCTATGAAGTCATAAGACAACAGATTTACAGTCTGTCCCAGTTGGCCGCTTTGGTATTCCCCCAATAAATTACACTACTAAAGTTAAGAACGATTGAAAAGCCTCCCGATGGTTTCAGGAGGCTTTTTTAAAATGAGAGTGCAAAATTATACGCTTTTCCACTTTTTCAAAACTCTCCACCCATAATTTAAAGGGAATTTTACAAGACGAGGTTTAAAGAACAACAATGTCCTTAATAGAGTCAGCGCCAAACTCTTTCTGAAACAGCACTAATACCTGCTCCCTGTGATAGGAAAAGTCTTGTCGAATAGCGGGTGAGTCAAACTCGGCATACAAGACTTTGTTCCGTATAAATACTTTTCGGGTTCGCTTGGCAATAGGCTTGCCTACCAATCTTTCCCACGAGGTAATAACATTGGTTTCATCAAACTTAGAATCCAGCCGATATGAATTGAGCAATTCACGAATTGCTTTACCGATTGACTGAGAGCCTTTATCTGAATTTCTATTGCTCATATACCTGTTTCGATCTGCCCGGCAGATATGTTAAATATTGAAATGTTGGCATCAATAGTTTCCAGCAAAGATTTTGTCCGCTCGGGTCGCGCATCAGAAATAAACATCTGACCAAACTCATTCTGAACCAATTCCAACAACCTTCCAATCCGAAAGTCATCCAATTTATCAAAAATATCATCCATTAATAAAATGGGCTTGCATGCCTTTTTATTTTTTAAAATTCTCCACTGTGCCAACTTAAGAGCTATGACAAAAGATTTTTGTTGGCCTTGCGACCCGTATCGCTTCAAATCAAAATTTCCCAGAAGGAACTCATAATCGTCACGGTGAGGTCCAAAGCTGGTTCGGGTTGTTGCCAAATCTCTTTTTCTGTTTTTTTTCAAACCATCGCCAAATGACTGCTGGTGCAATTCTGAAGAGTAAATAACATTCGTCACTTCCTTTTTGGAAACAAGAAAGTCAAAATAATGTTGAAAGACAGGCAGGAACTCTTCAATAAAATCCTTTCTCTTATTATATAGTGGCACGCCCGATTCCATAAGTGAGTGGTCATACGCCTCGAGGGCATCGATGTCTACCTTACCCGATTCATTAAATATCTTCAAAAGCCCATTCCGCTGTTTTAAAAAATGGTTGTAGCGGATCAGGCTGTCCAGGTATTCGTGATCGAGTTGTGAAATCATCCCGTCAAAAAACTTACGCCTGGACTCCCCTCCACCATTTATAATGTCAATGTTGGCCGGATCGATAAGTACAACAGGATATTTGCCGATGTGGTCACTAAATTTTTGATACTCCGACCCATTCTCCATCACAATCTTACGTTGCCCCGTCTGAACCGCACACGTTATTTCATTGGGCCTCTCATTTATATTGAATACACCCTTTATTACAAATTGGTCATAACCTGACCGGATATGAAAGGCATCGGTGTTTTGAAAAGCCCCTTTTGTGAAAGCTAAAAAATAAATCGCATCCAGTAGATTGGTCTTCCCACTCCCGTTTGGCCCCACCAAAACATTGATTCTTGAGGGGAATTCAAGGGTGGCGGTCTCGTAGTTCTTAAAGTTTAGCAGTTGAAGCTTTAGGAGATTCATGACTTTTAAAAGAAATCTTTGGCGAATGGGCGTTCGGGCTTTATTTTCGCAACTCAGATTCAAAATTAGGTATATGTCAAAGACAACCAAAGCCAAAAGCAAAACGGAAACAAAGAGCACTGCAAAACCTGCCATCTCAAAAGAGACTTATCTTTTCTGGTATGAGTCCATGCAATTGATGCGAAAGTTTGAAGAGAAAGCTGGTCAGTTATATGGCCAACAAAAAATCAGTGGTTTTTGCCATCTCTACATAGGACAAGAGGCTTGCGTTGCTGGGGCTGTTTCTGCCCTTGAGAAAAAGGACAAATGGATCACCGCTTATCGTGACCATGCCCATCCATTAGCGCTTGGCACGGATCCACGCGCTATCATGGCTGAGCTATATGGTAAAGAGACGGGTACCTCAAAAGGCAATGGTGGCTCCATGCATATCTTTGACAAAGAGAATGGTTTCCTTGGCGGACATGGAATAGTAGGCGCACAGATTCCAATGGGAGCCGGCATCGCTTTCGCGGAAAAATATAATAAAACAGGAGCACTATGTATGTGCTACATGGGTGATGGTGCCGTAAGACAAGGTGCCTTTCATGAGACCTTGAACATGGCCATGCTTTGGAAAATCCCTGTGATTTTTGTGATTGAAAATAATGGTTACGCCATGGGAACATCTGTACAAAGGACTTCCAATGTGCACGAACTCTATACATTAGGTGAGGCGTACGACATGCCCTCAGAACCTGTAGATGGGATGAGCCCGGAAGCCGTGCATGAGGCAGTTGCAAGGGCCGCTGAACGTGCACGCGCTGGTGAAGGACCAACACTTTTGGAATTCAGAACGTATCGCTACAAGGGCCACTCCATGTCAGATCCTGCCAAGTACAGGGCAAAAGACGAGGTTGAAGGGTACAAGCATCGCGACCCTATTGAAGTAGTAAAGAAAACTATACTGACTAAGAAGTATGCCTCTGAAAAAGAATTGGATGCCATCGATCAAAAGATAGTAGGCATTGTAGCAGAAAGCGTTCAGTTCGCTGAAGAGTCAAATTATCCAGATCCTTCACAAGCCTTGAAAAACGTGTATGTGCAGGAAGACTATCCATTCATTTTGGACTAATCGAATGGAAAAGGGCTTGACTAACCCCGCACTTTAGCGCAGAGTTAAAAGGCAACAGAATAAAAAAGGATTAACACAACACCCCAGTTTCTATTGCGATAATTTTGAATCGAACCGACAAAGTCAAATCTTTTGCATAACGTATCTTATTTATTAGTTTTGCGCCCGCTCCATGCTGACGGAGTTCCTATATATTTTTATAATAATGGCAAAGAAGGAAGAACATAAGGCTGAGTTGTTAGAAAGCTCAGAAGCATTGGCTGAAAAGCTGGAAGTAGCAGAAACCTGGATTGAACGCCATCCTAAAACGGTATTTGGTGTAGTGGGTGCGCTCGTATTGGTTGCCGGGGCTTATTTCGGCATGCGTTATCTCCGTGAATCGCAAGACGCGGAAGCGCAAAAAGAAATGTTCCATGCCGTTTATTATTTCGAATCCGACAGCCTTGACCTCGCCTTAAATGGTGACGGAAACAACCTTGGATTTTTGGCTATTGCTGAAGAATTTAAAAGAACAGACGCTGGAAACCTGGCAAATTTCTATACCGGTTCTATCTACCTTAAACAAGGTAAGTTTGAATTGGCCAGACTATTCCTCGAAGATTTTAGCGCAAGCGATTTTCTTGTTCAAGCCAGAGCGTACAGCTTGATTGGCGATACCTACATGGAAGAGCAGAAGTACGAAGATGCGGCTAACTATTATAGCAAAGCTGCTGGTTATAATCCTAACAAATTCTATACGCCTGCATACTTAATGAAGGAAGCATTGGCATACGAAAAACTTAATAATACTGACAAAGCCAAAGCAGCTTATCAAACCGTTATTGATAAATATTGGGAATCGGCAGAGTCTCAGAAAGCAAAAAAATTCAAGGCACGCCTGGAGTCAAAATCATAAAGAATTTTAAGATTAATTTTGAGGGGATAGACTAACAACTATCCCCTTTTTATTTAAAAGACATTAGTGTATGGCAGGTTCTTTAAAATCCGGAACAGTGAAAACCAAAAGCAATCTTTCTAAAAAGAAATTTGCCATTGTAGTGGCCGAGTGGAATGAAGAGATAACGGAATCACTCTACAGCGGTGCCTATGCTTCCCTTATCGCCAACGGCATTCCAAAAGGAAATATCATTCGGAAAAATGTTCCCGGCACATTTGAGCTTTCCCTTGGCGGACTTTGGATGGCTGAAGAAAAAAGTATCGATGCCGTTATTTGTCTCGGATGTGTAATCCAAGGCGAGACACCTCACTTTGATTACATCTGCCAGGCCGTGGCATTCGGAATCACCGAGGCAGGATTAAGAAGTAAAAAGCCTGTGATCTTTGGTGTGTTGACCACGCTTGACAAGAAACAAGCTTTGGATCGTTCGGGGGGAAAGTATGGTAACAAAGGTGAAGAGGCTGCACTGACGGCCTTATCGATGCTTTCATTCTAGCCAAAATGTCTGGAAACATTTACACGTGACTCCAGCAGGTCTTTAACTGCAATGATAATCCTTCAGCAGGGAGTTAAAAGCAAAAAATGACGTATTTGAAAAACATTTGGAACTTATAAAAAAGTCAAGACCCGCACTGGATAGTTTCATTAAATTTGTGAAACAGAAAAAAATTGCTGCTCTATGAAAACACAAGATATATTTATAGCACACCCGCAAACAAGCGAACAGGTTTCTGCTTTAAAAGCGTTTATGCAAGCTCTTAAAATCAAATTTGAGATTTCTAAAGAAGAAACTTACAACCCTGATTTTGTGGCTAAAATTCAGGAAAGTCGGCAACAAGCTAAAGTAGGTAAAGTAACAAGAGTTAAGAAAGAAGACCTGCAAAAATTTTTAGGCATGTGAGCTATCAATTAGATTTTACCGATAAAGCCAAAGACGATATTGATTTGATAAAAAAATCGGGCAATAAATCTGTACTTATTAAACTACTTGCTCTTTTGGAGGAGCTTGTCGAACATCCTTTTACAGGAACTGGTAAGCCCGAACCGCTCAAACACTCACTGACAGGATTATGGTCCCGTAGGATCAATCGTGAACATAGATTGGTTTATGAAGTTGCTGGTACTGTCGTGTTTTTACTTTATGGTAAAGGTCATTATGAGTTATACAATTTTATTTAATGTTATATT
>JBBRKB010000188.1:0-7470 GCA_038218385.1 Cytophagales bacterium
CATTGGATAGGATGTCATTATGAGTTTAGGCCTTGCTGTAATTGGATTGTCAGTTATGCATGATGCAAACCATGGAGCGTATTCAAATAAAAAATGGATCAATGTGTTGATTGGCTATTCCTTAAACATGGTGGGCGCCAACGCCTTCAATTGGAAAATGCAACACAATGTATTGCATCATACCTTTACGAATGTTCATGACGAAGATGAAGATATTAGTCCTCGTGGAGCACTACGAATGACACCCCATTCCGATTGGAAAAAAATGCATAAGTATCAATTTATCTATGCATGGTTTTTATATGGTCTCATGACTATCGTATGGCTTTTCTTTAAGGATTTTGTCCGCATAGGACGATATCACAAGACGGGATTGGCCAAGAAGCACAATGCCAACATTACCACTGAGTGGATTATCCTGATTGTATCAAAGGTGATTTATATTGGATACATTTTCGTAATCCCCCTTCTCGTTACATCCCTTGTATGGTGGCAGGTACTATTGGGTATTGTGATCATGCATTACATAGCAGGCTTCATGCTGGCCATCATTTTTCAACCTGCTCATGTTATTGAAGGCGCTGAATTTCCGTTGCCCGATGATAAGAATATGTTGGAAAATAATTGGGCGGCACACCAACTGCATACAACCACTAACTTCGGTAACAAGAGCCGTTGGTTTTCTTGGTATGTAGGTGGATTAAATTTTCAGATTGAACATCACTTATTCCCTAATGTATGTCACGTACATTATCGTAAAATCTCATCCATCGTACAATCTACTGCTAGTGAATTTGGTTTGCCTTATAAGTCAGCCGATACTTTTGTGGGAGCATTGTATGGACATATGCGCTTGCTCAGGCAGCTAGGTGTCAAGCCGCATGCCTAAGCGATTATTAGAATTAAATTAATAAAGCTGTAATTCAGCAAAGAGATGCTCTAATTCTTGCCGCGATTTATTCAACTTCGCGGCAAGTCTGGAGAGCATGCTTTCACGGTCATTATTGGTGTAAAAGAAATCTTCATCCTTTAAAAAAGGGAACCGCCTCTTTAGCATCACCTGCTGTTCTCTCCAACTCCTTATAATATCCATCGCATGAAGGTAAACATATTAACTAAATGTTGCCAATCCATTGCTATAAAACTTATCGATAGGGTGAATGATTTGTGTGAATGGGATGATCTGGCTCAAACTTATTGACTCACAAAGACAAATTCATCTTTAATAAAGGCTACATTACGGCTCAATTTAATCTTTTGAAATTCAGTTATGGGTGAATATTCAGTTTTCATTTGGATTGGAGCCGGCTTGGTTGGCTTGTGGATTTTTCTCTACTTAGTACCCATCAGCATGTGGATAAGTGCCGTGTTCTCGGGTGTCAGCGTCAACCTGTTCACCTTGGTGATTATGCGCTTTCGTAAAGTTCCACCCTTATTAATCGTACAATCTCTTGTCTTGTCAAGCAAGGCGGGCATCAAAGGCATTACAACCGATCAACTGGAAACACATTACCTGGCGAAAGGAAATTTACTGTCTGTCATCAAGGCGCTTATCGTTGCCGACAAAGCAAATCTTGAGCTCACGTTCAAGCAAGCCACCGCTATTGATCTCGCAGGCAGGGACGTATTACAAGCTGTTCGCTTGTCTGTGACGCCGTATATGATCATCGTTCCCTCGGTGATTGGCGTTTCCCCGGAAGGTATTCAGTTGGTAACAGAAGTGCGTGTAACGGTAAGGACAAATATTCAACAACTAGTGGGTGGTGCAGGTGAAGAGACCATTAAGGCGCGGGTAGGGCAGGGCATCATCTCGGCTATTGGGAAGGCTAAAAATTATCAGTCGATACTATCGAATCCAGAACATATTTCGCGTGAGGTTTTGGCCAATGGATTGGATGCAGGAACGGCATATAAAATATTGTCCATTGATATTGCTGATATTAATGTAGGCCAAAACATTGGCGCCATCTTACAGATCGATCAGGCGAAAGCCGACTTACACATTGCAAAGGCAAAAGCGGAAAAAAGACGCACTATGGCTGTGGCCTTAGAGCAGGAAATGAGAGCAAGAGCTGAAGAATCACGGGCTCAGGTGATAGCTGCTTTAGCCCAAATACCCGTGGCGATGTCAGGTGCGCTTCGCAAAGGAACTTTGTTTGGCAAGCGGCAAGTAAAGCCGCAATAACTTTATTTCGTTGCCGCCTTTTTTGGTTTGGCTTCTCCTCCCAATATTTGATCGGTGTGGTTTTTGGTATCTACCTTTGAAATAATTTCAGCAATCATACCCGTTTCGTCAATCACAAAAGTGGTGCGGGCTGTCCCCATATAGGTGCGGCCGTACATAGATTTCTCCACCCATGTGTGATAGCGTTCATGCACGGCCTTATCTACATCGGCCAATAGTTTGAACGGAAGTTTTTCTTTCGTAATAAATTTCTGATGTGACTTTTCTGAATCCGTGCTGATGCCCACTACTTCATACCCTTGTTTCAATAGTAGCTTATAATTATCACGAAGGTTGCACGACTCCGTTGTGCAGCCCGGAGTCATGTCTTTTGGATAAAAATAGAGCACAAGTTTTTTGCCTTTGAAATCAGCCAGCTTCACAAGGTTGCCATCCTGATCGTTGATTTTCAGTTCGGGGGCTTTGTCTCCAACGTGTAATTCCATACGCTTTGTTTATTGAATGGTGGAAGTAAAGGTTTCTATGTTACCCGCATTGTCTGTTACATCTAGTTTGAATTGACCCTTTAGCGGCTGCGATTTATCCAGTTGCTCCGACCAAATCGTTGCCGTCTTTGCATCGTAATGCATAAGCAACCATTCTCCATTGAGTGTCGCTTCATACGATTGAATACCTGACAGGTCATCCCGTATTTTTAGTCGTGCTTTGTAGCTATTAATGAGAATGGGTTGGATACGTGGCGCCTCATAGTCGGTAAGGATAACAAAGTCACCAAGCTCGCGTGTCTGAAAGTTAATACGCCCATTTATCCACTCGCCCCCAAGGTAAGCATACGAGTTTCCTGATTTTCTATAGACGGCAAGTCTTTTGTCTTTGGTATACTCGCGGCTAGGCTTCAGGCTAATGGTTATGGATTTATTTAATGGAATGCTGCGGTCACCAACGGTATATACTTCGCCATTAGCCGAACGCTTGGCGCGAAGGAACAAGGTGTCATACAAGGCATCGGCTGAGAACGTTATGTCTATCCAATCACTGTAATATTTATAGTCTACGGTTGAAGGTATGGTGGTAATAAGGTTAGTAATAATTGATTTTTCGCAGACCAGTATGGAGTCGGGTAAATTTTTCCGAAGATCAATAAGAAAAACAGCGGCCGTACTACTGGCATAGGAAGGATATATCAAAGTCCTTCCACCCTGTTGATATACGGTAACTGTATTTTGATTAAGGCATTTTTTTGTGGTGATCGACATAATATTTTCATCTATGTCCACATTCGGTTCGCGAGGTGCTGATAGGTTTTTTAATTCCGTTGCTAACGGTGATGGACGCAGATTAAAAGCTACTTTGGTGGTGTTGGCAAAAGCATCGCGAAGAAATAATTCAATGCGTGTATCTTTCTTAGGGTCTACATGTATTTTTCCCTTGTTTGTACTTTCATAAAAAGGTAACGTATTTCCATCGTCAAGATATAATTTATAAAACCGTTTTCCTGTGGTCCTTAATACTTTGTAATCCATAAGGGTATAGATGCCACGTGTTTCTTCCGTGTTGATTTGTTCAATGGCTTGTTTAAAATGCAACACGCCATTTACACGCATATCAATGTAGTTGACGCCACCAAAAAATTGATCCTTCAAAAGAAATTTGTCTTTGGCCAAAACTTCAACACCAATATTCCCATACGCCAATATGGGCGAAGCTATTGTGTAATCATTACCCGAACGGTAAGCATAGAATTCAAACCTTCCATATTGGTCATTGATCCGCGAGTTAATGTCCAAGGTTGTGAGGGCCACTTTCTCCACTAGTGGAGGTGTCTGGTCTTTGATCTCTGGAAACTTAAACAACAACGGATTGAGGGCGAGGTTATCACTGTTGCGGATATCAAAATGTAAATGTGGCCCACCGGAAGATCCACTATTTCCTGAGATCGCGATAACATCTCTCTGCTTTACGGGAAATTGGTTTTTGTCGAACGTTAAGTCAATGGAAAAAGTCTTTCGGAAATATTGTTCCTGTAGTACATGCGTTGCCAATGGTTCTACAAAATGATCAAGGTGGGCATACAAGGTGGTGTTGCCATCCGGATGCTTTACGTAGATAATATTTCCGTATCCGCTGGGGCTCATCGACACTCTTGTAATATAACCACTCTTAGATGCGTGGACTTTCGCGCCAATCATGTTATTGGTACGTACATCTATGCCGGAATGAAAATGGGTAGTTCGCAGCTCGCCCATGTTGCCTGCAAGCGAACCCGGTTGACCAGGGTTTACAGGGTAAAGATATTTCTCATCCTTCCCATTACCTACTTCAGGGTCGCTGGATTGTGCGTGTGCAAAAAGAGTACTAAGCCAAAAAAATAGAGCGATCTTTTTATTTAACCTCAAATTCCAAAAGTTTCTCATCCTCAATGTAAGCCGTCAACGTGTTTCCAATGGTAACCGGACCAACTCCTTTCGGAGTTCCCGTAAAAATATAATCTCCTATTCGTAACGTAAAAAATTTGGAGAGATAGGCGATAATAACATCAAATGGAAATAGCATGAGACTGGTGTTGCCCTGTTGTTTTAATGCGCCATCTACTTCCAGTTTAAAATTCATGTTGGTAACGTCTTTTATTTCCGCTACCGGAATGAATTTAGTTGATACAGGTGCTGACCCATCAAAGCCTTTGGCAATATCCCAAGGCAATGCATTTTCCTTTATTTTCTTTTGAATGTCACGTGCTGTAAAATCTATTCCAACCCCAATCGCATCGTAATACTTATGGGCAAATTTTTCCTCAATGTTTTTACCCTCCTTGCAGATGCGTAGCACTAACTCTACTTCGTGATGTACATCTTTGGAAAAATCGGGAAGGTAGAAGGGGGCATTATTTCGAAGCAATGCAGTATCGGGCTTGGTAAAGATCACAGGTTCATCAGGACGCTGGTTGTTTAGCTCTTGAATATGTTCAACATAATTTCTTCCTACGCAAAATATTCTCATAGCACTCTAGCATTACTTTTGTACAAAGCTATTGAAACAATCATATTTGTATTTGTATTTTTAGACAAAATTATATCACATGCTTTCCAGATCACTTATACTTCTTTTAGCCGGGTTCATCGTCTATGCTTGTGCAACGGTGCCTATCACAGGACGAAAACAATTGTCCATGGTTTCTAATGATGAAATAATTCCCATGGCCACCGCCCAATATCAAGAGGTGTTAAAAGAAGCCAAACTCTCCACCAATGCGGAATATAATGCAATGGTGAAACGCGCAGGTGTAAGAATTCAAAAAGCAGTAGAACAGTATATGGCTGACAAAGGTTTATCTAGCCAGTTGGATGGTTTCAAATGGGAGTTCAACGTAATCGATGATCCAAAAATGGTAAATGCCTGGTGCATGCCTGGAGGAAAGGTTGCCTTTTACACGGGCATCATGCCCATATGTAAAGATGAGGCGGGCGTAGCAGTGGTAATGGGGCATGAGGTAGCACATGCGCTTGCCAATCACGGACGTGAGCGTATGAGCCAGGGATTGTTGGCCAATGGATTGTTAGGAACGATAGGTGGAGCTATGGGACAAAATCCGACACTAACCCAACAGGTATTTATGCAAGCCATAGGTATGGGCACCCAGGTGGGTATGTTGACATTCTCACGACAACACGAATCAGAAGCTGATGAGATTGGTTTGATCTTTATGGCTATCGCCGGCTATGATCCACATGAGGCACCCAAGTTTTGGACACGCATGTCAGCAGCAGGCGATGGTCAGCAACCACCGGAATGGCTTTCAACCCACCCTTCTCATGATACCCGCATAAGAGATTTGGAAAAAGATATTCCGAAAGCAATGAAATATTATAAGAAAGGTTAGGAGGGAAATACAAATTTTAGAATGACGAGTGACGAATTTAAACAAATTGATTCGTCACTCGTCATTTTGCATTTGTAATTTAAATTTCACAAGGTACTTGTAAAACAATAGGAGATAATATTCGCACCCATTTGTAAAGCCTGCTGTCGTTTTTCTTCCGGGTCGTTGTGTATGCGAGGGTCTTCCCAGCCATTGCCTAAGTCGCTTTCATAATCATAAAAAACAACAAGCCGTCCTTCGAAAAAGAGACCAAATCCTTGTGCGGGTTTTCCTTCATGTTCATGAATTTTGGGGAGCCCGTTGGGGAATTGAAATTTTTGATGATAGATGGGATGATCGAACGGAACCAATGTTAGTTCAAGTTCAGGAAATACTTTCTTCAACTCCAGCCTGATAAATTTATCAAGCCCATAGTTGTCATCGACATGTAGAAATCCACCTCCGATTAAATACCTTCTTAGGTTGGCTGCATCTGCTTCAGAAAATACAACATTACCATGCCCAGTCAGATATACATATGGGTAAAGAAATAACTCACGACTTCCTACTTCTGCAATGTCTTCATCGGGGGCAATGGCCGTGTTCAGTTGAGCATTGCAAAATTTGATTAGATTAGGGAGAGCGGTCTTGTTAGCATACCAATCACCACCACCATTGTATTTCAATTTGGCAATCTTTATTCCCTGGGCATAAGCGCTTCCGGAAAGTACTATTAACACGAGAAAGGTACGGTACATCACCACTGGCTAAGGTTGATTTGAATGTCTAATTAACGTTTTTAATTCTATAAAATGATAGATGGCCTTAAATTCTTACCAGGGTGCAGAAGAATCACATATGCATTTAACATAATGTGGACTATATATTTTCTTTGTGTCTTAAACTGTTGGTTATGTTAGTCGTCTAACCCGCATTCATTCAAAACCAAAAATCTTAGTATGATAAATTCGAATTTTTTAGGCAGGGCAACTTTTTTTGCGGCTACTCTTTCGCTTGGTCTTTTAGCATCTTGTCAAAAGGACGAAGAAAGACTGACAAACACAGACGTGCAAGATGTTACCGCTGAAGCGTTTACCGAAAGCTACTTTGATGACATGAGTGATCTTGGTCTTGCCGCGGCAGAGGATCAATCCAGTCCTTCATCTGGTGGTAGAATTTCAGAAGACGACAGGTGGTGTACAGCGTTAAGTATAAGCCCGAATTCAAATGACAAAGCAGGCGTAATAACAATTGATTTTGGAACAGGTTGTGAAGATGATAAGGGAAATGTAAGAACCGGAAAGTTGATCCTTACCTATTCCAACGGCCCCGTACTATCTACGGGTTTCTCGGTGGTAATTACAACAAACAACTACACCATTAATGGTGTAAAATTAGAAGGAACGAAAACCCTTACAAAACTGGAGTC
>JBBRKB010000189.1:0-7453 GCA_038218385.1 Cytophagales bacterium
CTCCAACGGCCGCAGTGATCAGATAGAGAGAAAGCAAACCGTAGAGACCCCAAGAAATAGCGGCGTGGATTGCCCCATCCATTTTATCAGCATATCCCGCGAGGCGGCCGGCAATCATTCCACCCACAAACAAAGCAATAAGATTGGACGCTACCCACCAGATAATCGTGCCCATACCAAGCCCTTCAAATGGTTTACTCTCCTCCAGGGGATTGATGGACGCAAATCCGATACCTACGCCCAATAGGTTCAATAAAAATATTATGGATAATGATGCCACAAAGCCAGCAATAATGGCTCCCCAGGAAACACGGCTGAATTTTTTTATCCTGTCTTTAATTTTAGTCGAAGTCATAGTCATCACGTTTTGTTTCTAAGATTAAGTATGTTTAAATAGTAGCAATTGTAATGCCCTTTACTTATTATTAAGGATTATAAAATGGATGAGGTAAATACAATCTAACCTGATGGTATAATAGCCGATTCTTTGGATGGTCAACCTAGCACTCAATTTTTTTACTTTTGAACAGGTAGAATAAAAATAACCATAGTGGGTATATAATTGCCCAGTAAAAATTATACATGGAGTTTTGTGCGTGTTGATCTTAACAGACTACGGACGGCCTACAGATTCAGCAAATAGACATTGATCGGATCGTTTCAATGCAACCAACCTTCTGTACAAATTGATTGATTGGCGAGAGAAAGCAGAAAAGTTTGACACCGTGTAGGACGTTAACTATAATGCTCTGAATAGTCTCCCGATTCGGGCACTCTTTCAGAAGAGGACAAGTTCCGCACCCGCAAAACATGCGCATGAGGTCAGGTTATTTCCCTTAACCGTATCGTAGATAAAAAAAGCTTGCCTTTACGGCAAGCTTTTTTTTTCAAATCATACCCTATCAACCTTACGGCTGCACCTTGATGGAGATTCGGATGAATTTGCTTGATTCATTTCCTTCCATCGCTTCCAGTACTTTTATCATCCCTTTCTTTCCGTATTGATCGACAAACTCTAGTATGTCACCCGTTGCTAGAAATGAAATAAACGTGTCCGTTGGTTTAGTTATAAAATCGAGATCAGAAGCCACAGCAACGGCATCAAACTCTGCGGCGCTTTTATCAGATGCTCTGAAATAAATTTTGTTTTTGCTTTCTGTTAAAGTGCTTAGGCTAGTGATAGCACTCTCAGGATAAGAGAACGTACTGTGCAAAGTGGGCCCTCCATTTTGAAGATTAATGTATCCGAAATCCCAGAAAGCAATATACTCCTCGCCTTGGTTGATTGAATAAATTTGTCCATCGAGCAAAGAAATAAAAGTCTTCGATGTCGCATCAGCGGTTGGAGTGAACAGCTTCTTATCTTCATACTTTTTTACGTTAGCCATGGGATTAGTCGCTGCACCATATTTTAGCGTGATGGTACCAGGGGTGCCGATCAAACGTTTTAAGGGATCACGAAAATCGCCTGACCCGCTCGTTACCCAAAACTTGTATACCACAGTTCCAGCAGCTACTCCAGCAGGAACGGGCAACATGAATTGATATTCGAAGTTTTTATCGTCCTTGCCCGTGAGGTCAAGTGAACCATCGCCTTTAAGGTCTACATTTTCAACAGGCGAGAATTTCTCATCGCCTTTCCCTTGCACATTCTGTGTAATGTAGAGGCGTTTCATGCTTGAAGTTGATGTAAAAGAAACTTTAGCTTTTATATCACTTTGTGTACTGACATTAACTACCACATCTTTATTGGGATTGGAAGGACCCGCTTCATTTACATCCAACACTACATCGTAGGAGGCATCGGGATCAACTTTTATTTCCTCGTTGTTGTCGCAACTAACGACAAGCATCACAAGCGCTACGGCACATATTCCAGCAAGGTAATTTTTCATTTTTTTCATAATTGAAGTTAATTTCGTTTTTAAAATCACTGCCACTTAAACGAGCAGTCAATCTTCAAACGACAAAACCGTGCCATGATAAAGATGACCATTCCAACGAATGCGGCACCCTGAGAATGGTGCGCTATCGCCCATACGTGTAGAAAAATACACGATGATGCTTCCTGAATAATGCCAGTGTCCTGAAAATTTCAATTAGGCTATCAGAACAGAATATTATGTTTAATCATAGCTTAGTCTAAAATAAATTAGCAATGGATACAATTGAGCTTAAATCGAATCTTAATGTTTTTGGTCAGTTAACAGAAACTTGAGAACAGTAGAACGCGCCGACTCACTAGACTCCCACGTTTTAACAATGGAGAATTTCAAGAAAATGAAACCAGCGGAATTTCCTGGCGGCATAGGAGAATTTTATAAGTACATATCTAGGAAAATGAAGTTCCCAAAGGAGGCTAAGAACCAAAAGGTACACGGTAAGGTAATGGTGCAATTCATCATTGACACTGTTGGACATGTAAAAAAAGAATCCATTAAGGTGATCAATTCATTGTTAGAATCTTGCGATAAAGAAGCCGTTCGACTTATTGAAAATAGTCCGACTTGGTTTCCGGGTGTTGACTCAGAAACTCATAAAAAGACAGAGACGCTTTACCAAATGCCTATAATCTTATATTCCAAAAAGTATTAATTTCTAATTTCTAATTCTACGAAGAGTCTCGCCCTTAACATTAACTTTTTTATTCCTGCGGTTAATCCTATTTTGAGCACGATTTGAAAATCAAATCTTGATAACCGACAACCAAAATGAAATCCATTAAACGAAACCTGTCGCGAAGAAGCTTTATTCAAAAAGCAAGCCTTGCAGGGTTGGCCATTCCGGCAACAGGATTGGCAACTTCTTCCTATGTAAACAACCTTACAACACCATCACGCGCACAGGAAGGTAAACGAAAAATTTATGTCTTCTCAAAGCACCTGCATTGGCTTGACTATAAACACCTGGCAGAGTTTGTTGCTGAAAGTGGATTTGATGGTGTGGACCTGACCGTTCGCAAAGATGGCCATGTCGAGCCATCGCGTGTGGCGGAAGACTTGCCCAAAGCTGTTGAAGCCATGAAGAAAGCCGGAAAAGAAGTTGCTATGATAACGACTTCTATATTAAAAGCGGAAGACCCTCATGCTTACGCAACGCTAAAAACCGCCGGACAGTTAGGGATAAAATATTACCGTATGGGCTGGTACAATTACGTTACCAGCAAGTCCGTTGAGTTTAACCTTAGCATGATTGATGTCGAGCTACAAAAACTCATTGCACTCAATAAGCAATTTAAAATTAAAGGTGCCTATCAAAATCATGCAGGTGAAAATGTAGGCTCAGCCGTGTGGGACATGGGTATGTTGCTTCACAAAATAAATTCACCGTGGATGGGCATGCAATACGACATTCGTCACGCAACCGTTGAAGGAGCTAACTCATGGACAAAAAGTTTTGATTATGTAAAACCCTACATCAATACCTTAGATGTAAAAGATTTTATCTGGAGCAATCAAGAAGGAAAATGGGAAGCCAAGAATGTTCCGCTGGGCGAAGGCATGATAAACTTTGATAAATATTTTTCTTTGATCGCCACATTGCCCATTGAAATTCCGCTGTGTGTGCATTTTGAATATCCCTTGGGCGGTGCCGAGCATGGTGACCGGAAAATCACCATGGATGCAAAAGAGATACTGGACTTTATGAAAAAAGATTTGGCATTCGTTCAGGCAAGGGTGTAGACAATTTTTTTTTTGCATAAGACTAAGGCGCTAAGTTTCTCAGAGAATAGAATCAAAAATTCTTTAAGCCTGAACGACCAATCTCATTTGTGGTTAAAAATTCGTGCGCTTGATTCACCATTTTTCAGCACTCATTTTCATACAAACGATTGAAAGCATCTTCTTGCCACGTTAAAAAATGAAAATCGTGATCATAGGATCATCAGTTGAATTTATGAGTATTATTATAAAGAAAATTGATCTCTATGTCCATAAAAGTAGCCATACGCCACAAAACCTCTTATCACTATGATCGCGCTGTAAATTTATCGCCTCATATTTTCCGGCTGCGGCCCGCTTCACATTGCCGAACGCCCATACTCTCCTACTCTTTTAAGGTAAGTCCCGAACAACATTTTATCAACTGGCAACAAGATCCTTTCGGGAATTATCAGGCGCGCGTTGTTTTCAACACGCAGATGCGTTCGATGGAATTTGACGTGGAAGTAATTGCCGACATGGTGGTGATCAACCCATTCGATTTTTTTATTGAAAAATATGCGGACCAGTTTCCGTTTCAATATGTCACACAATTAAAAAAAGAGCTTCAACCGTACTTCGAAGTTTCAGAATCAGACCCATTGCTGCTTGATCTTGTTCGTTCCATAGACCTTACCAGAAAAATAAATACTATTGACTTTCTGGTTGAACTCAACCAGCGCTTGTGGAAAATTGTAAACTACACCACGCGCATGGAGCCGGGTGTGCAAACATGCGAGCAAACCCTTGGACTTAAAAGTGGTTCATGCCGCGACTCAGCGTGGCTGTTGGTTCAACTCTTCCGCCATCTTGGTCTTGCCGCACGATTTGTTTCCGGATACCTCATTCAATTAAAAGCAGATGTAAAAGCATTGGATGGACCCTCAGGTCCTGTAGCTGACTTCACCGATCTCCATGCATGGGCAGAGGTATACATTCCTGGCGCAGGTTGGGTGGGTCTCGATCCTACCTCGGGCCTATTTGCTGGAGAAGGTCACATTCCACTTTGTTGTACGCCCGATCCTATAAGTGCTGCACCTGTCTCCGGGTTGTCTGATGTATGTGAAGTAACATTCGATTTTAAAAATGAAGTCTTTCGTATTCATGAAGATCCTCGTGTAACCAAACCCTACACGGAGGAGCAATGGGCTTCCATCATTTCATTGGGAAATCAGATAGATGAAGAAATCATCGCTACTGATATGCGCCTCACGATGGGCGGTGAACCCACCTTTGTTTCCATTGATGATATGGAAGCAAAGGAGTGGAACACCACAGCAGATGGTGAGCAGAAACAAAAGATTGGTACTGAATTAATTCAAAAATTAAAAACTGAATTTGCCCCCGGAGGATTGATCCACAAAGGGCAAGGAAAATGGTATCCGGGAGAAACCTTGCCACGCTGGCAATACTCTGCTATCTGGCGAAATGATGGAGCACCGATCTGGCGCAACGAAAATCTTTTTGATCTGGATGTAGCACCATCGGGATATAGCGTGGGTGACGCTGAGCGATTTTCAAAAGAGCTTACAAAGTTTATCAACATCCCCGAAGACCACATGCATGCAGCCTATGAAGACGCATTCTTTTTTCTTTGGGAAGAAAAGAAGGTACCAGCCAACCTTGATCCGTATAAAGCAAATCTTAATGATCCATTGTTTCCAATCAGGAAGGTGGAATTTCAAAAGACACATGGATAGAATCGAAGGAACGAGCCAGTGCATCCATTCCGATAAAGAATTTAGATCTAAGGCGTAAAGCCGTGCTACCAAGTCGCGCAGCAGAAAATCTTTTTTGGGTTGGACGCTATTCACAACGTGTCATAAAAACAAGCCGATTCATTCGCATTGCGTTGCGTCACTTGAGCCAATCGGGTTACCTAAGCAATGGTGTTGAATCGGATACTACCCGTGCGCTCTTGAGTACGGTGACACATTTGACTGGAACGTATCCCGGTTTCATAGAAGACGAAGATGAGCCTGCATTGGAATCACATTTAAATGAAATTCATGGTTTGATATGCGATCCCAATATTTCCGGGAGTATCATTCATACCGTTAACAGTTTGTTAAAAGCCATGTACGCTGTACGCGACAAGTGGTCGATTGACAACTGGCGTGTGATTGACGAAATAGAAAACATGAAAAGACGGATTGTCATTTTGGAGCCACAAAACATCCGGCACATATTTTCTTTGCTCGACCAATTGAACATGGGCTTGCTTGCCTTTCTGGAAATGAACCGTCAAAGTTTATACAGAGGTGAAGGTTGGGTGTTGTACCGTGTGGGCCAGTTGTTGGAAGAACTCTCGCTGGAATTAACACAGTATCGATCGTTGCTCGGTTTTGATTTTGATGAAGGCACAGAATTTCAGGTACTTGAAGCGTTGCTGGTAAGCAACCAGTCACTATCAAACTATCGTTCTGTTTACCGCACGTACTTTGACGTAGCTCCTGCACTTGATTTACTTTTCTTCAACAAGGAAAATCCGATTTCAATATTATATCAATTGGAAGAATTGATGAAATATTTAGATCGTCTGCCTCAAAATGAAACAGGCCATGAAGGTGAGATCACCAACCTTGCCTTTGAATGTTATAGTGCCATTCGGCTTATGTCTGTAGAGAAGTTAAGTCGTGTTGATCCAGAAACAGGTTTACGAAATACGCTGGATGAACTTTGCAAAACGGTGAATGAAAAGCTAACCATTCTTTCTTCAAAATTAAGTGCTACCTATTTCAGTCACTCTACCTATCAATATCAGGGCACGAAAGATAATTTTCAATTCGAAGTATAATACATTAACAGAAAGCTAAGCATGGTCTATCGGATTCGTCACTATACGGAATACAACTATGAAGACCCGGTGAGCATTTGCTACAACCGCCTTTGCCTTACCCCCATCAACACAACTGGTCACGAATGCATTTCGTCCGACATCAGCATTACACCAACACCCGATGAACTCACGTTTCGTGATGATTTTTTTGGGAACAAGATTTCTTTTTTTAGTATTAACAAAGAACATAGACGCTTGCGCATAAACACAAGCAGCGTTGTCAATATTGAAAACAGGCTAAATCCAGAGAAGGCTTTTAACTCACCCATCCTATGGCGCGACGTAGATGAACTGATCCGTAACGAAAAGGAAACGCAGGAAATAACCCAATACATTCTTCCCTCCCATTACATTCCGTACAGTGATGCAGTCGGAGCGTTTTGTAAAGATTGTTTCAACGAAGATGCCACGCTGTGGAGTGCGTGCAATTCATTAATGAAAAAAATACATGCCACGTTTGAATTTAAACCGGGTTTTACAACGGTCAACACACCTGTCGAAACGGTTATAAAATTAAAGAAGGGAGTTTGCCAGGATCTTGCACACCTGATGATTGCATGCCTTCGAAATATGAAAATTCCTGCGCGCTATGTGAGTGGCTATCTCGAAACCCTTCCCCCTCCTGGTAAAGAACGACTGGTGGGTGCAGATGCATCACATGCCTGGGTAGAAATTTATTTTCCTGAAATTGGCTGGGTAGAATTTGACCCTACCAATAATCTTTTGCCCAATCATCAACACATCATTGTAGCCTTTGGCCGCGACTATCAGGATGTTGCGCCTATTAAAGGAATTGTGTTTAGCTCAGGAAAGCAAAAGCTCACGGAGCGCGTGGATGTGGAGAGGATTTGTTTTAGTACATATCGCTTTCTCCCCCACTACAAATTTTAATTCAATAATCATAATCGACATA
>JBBRKB010000190.1:0-7445 GCA_038218385.1 Cytophagales bacterium
CAAATCAATCGACCATACGTAAGAGGTACGCACTTTAAATACTTTGATCCCAAATTCAATGAGCATAAAGGAATGATTATCGGCACCAATCCTTTCTTCCTCATTGCGGGGCGGTTGCCCCTGGCCGTAGAATTTTATAATGAAAAAAGGTTGGGTCATGAGTTTGAATTCATCGGCATACGTGAGCCGTTCTTTCAGATCGATCAGAACATTGCGCCGGGTAAGAAATTCATAAGAGGATATAGCGCATGTATCAAACAGAAATTTTATAACCCACTGAAAGCAGGCATGTGGTACTTTGGCCATGAGATACGATTTACCAACATGGGGCACTTCACCAACATTACCATTCCTCAAATTCCGGATGCGGTGTTTACCATTAGCTCTGTAGAGCAACGTATTGAATATGGTTTGCTTTTGGGCTACCGAATAATGAAAAATAGAAATGCTTCCGGCTTTACGCTTGATATATTTACCTCGTATGACATTGGCTACCGTGGCTTTGATGTGGATAAAAAATATGAAACTTATTTCGCTAATTTAAATCAATCCAACTTGTCTACATCATTTCATTTTGGATTAAATTTTGGAAATGTATTTTCATACCGATAGACTCACTTGTGGTTGCACGTTACCAGCAATCAGAGATGTGAGTAAAGAAGGTGTGGGTTTGAGTTAAAAAATTGAAGGATAAAAACCTTCCTATGAAGACAAAAGAAATTACCCTTACGCCTGAAGAAGCTTTTCAGGAAGAAAAATTAAACAACGCCTTGTATGCAAAGCTAGGCGTGCCCGCAGATGGGAGTGTCCATGTTAAAATCATAAAACGTTCGTTGGATGCTCGAGCAAAACAGGTTGTGGTGCGCATGCAATGTGGCATATTCGATCGTGGTCAAAAGGTAATCAGTCCGTACCAATTTCATTACCCGGATGTTTCACATGCAGAACCCGTTATTATTGTTGGTGCTGGCCCTGCCGGCTTATTTGCTGCCTTACGATTGATTGAAGCGGGCATTAAGCCCATTGTTTTAGAACGTGGAAAAGATGTGCAAGCCAGGAGAAGGGATATTGCTGCCATTAACAAAGAACATGTTGTAAATCCTGATTCCAACTACTGCTTTGGTGAAGGTGGTGCAGGAACATATTCTGATGGAAAATTATACACGCGATCAACCAAGCGAGGTGATATCAATCGCATACTTGCCATTCTTATAGATCACGGTGCAAAGGATGAGATCCAATATGATGCGCATCCCCACATTGGCACAAATAAGTTACCACCCTTGATAGCATCGATGCGTAAATTAATTTTAGATGCCGGTGGTGAAGTGCATTTCGATAAACGTGTCATTGATTTTATTATTGAAAATGATGAGATCAAAGGTGTTGGTTTGGTAGATGGAGAAAAGGTATTGGGTAAATCAGTGATACTGGCCACGGGCCACTCCGCACGAGATATTTTTGAATTGTTACAGAAAAAGAAAATCCACATTGAAGCAAAGCCCTTCGCCTTGGGTGTGCGTGTAGAACATTCACAGACCTTGATTGATCAGATACAATATCATTGTCGTGTTGACCGTGGAGAATTTTTGCCTGCATCTTCGTATTCATTAGTGCATCAAGCTACTGTTGATAACGCAAACCGAGGTGTGTTTTCTTTTTGTATGTGTCCTGGTGGATTTATTGTTCCGGCAGCGACAGCACCTGGTGAAGTAGTGGTAAATGGCATGAGTCCATCAAGAAGGGATTCACGTTTTGCTAATTCAGGAATTGTGGTGGCGGTGGAAGAAACAGATTTTAAAACCTTTCATGATAAGGGGCCATTGGCTGCCCTGTATTTTCAGGCAAGCATTGAGCAGCTCGCCTGTAAAATCGCAGGTGGAACCCAGGCAGCCCCCGCGCAACGTCTTGTTGATTTTGTGGAATCAAAAAATTCCAGTTCGCTGCTTGAAACTTCTTATCAGCCCGGTTTGTTTTCAGCGGACATGCACGAAGTGTTGCCTCCTTTTATTACAGAAGCACTGAGGCAAGGGTTTAAAAATTTTGGAACAAAGATGAAAGGATACTACACCAATGAGGCGCAGATAGTAGGTGTAGAGAGCCGCACTTCTTCTCCCGTAAGAATACCACGTGATAAGGAAACACTGGAACATGTGCAGATCAAAAGGTTGTTTCCCTGTGGTGAAGGTGCCGGATATGCAGGGGGTATTGTTTCGGCTGCGATGGATGGGGAACGATGTGCGGAAGCCGTAATACATGTTTTAAAAAAATAGAAAGACAAATGGCAGAAAAGAAAACAGTAGTAGTAGGGGCATCGACCAATCCCGGTCGCTATGCTTATTTAGCAAGTCAAATGTTGACCGAATATGGTCATGAGATTGTTCCTATCGGAATAAAAAAAGGTGAGGTATTGGGAAAGGAAATTCTCGACATCCGCTCGCACCCACCGATAAACGATGTGGATACCATCACCCTTTACATTGGCCCCGATCATCAACCTGAGTACTATGATTATTTGATCGGCTTAAAGCCTAAGCGTATCATCTTTAATCCCGGCACAGAGAATGAGGAATTTGAAAAGTTGGCAGAAGAAAATGGAATTGTTGCTGAAGAAGCGTGCACGCTTGTATTATTGAGGTCGCGTCAGTATTAGATTTGGTTTTAACAATTCCCTTAATACTTTTTTTAACAATTGTATATTGTTGTCTTACGCAATTTGTTTAACCTCTCCCTTGCCCTCTCCAGAGAGGAATATTAGGGTGCGTAATTCAACTAAAGTGAATGAGGATTTAGAAATTTTGAGAAAGACTTGGAAAAGAAATAAATTAACCACTTATTGGTTACGAACCAGTACTTAATTGATACAGTAAAAGAACACACTAGAAGTGTTGGCAGCATAATTAATTCAAATGAAAATAGAAAAAGACTACAGAAAATGGATTTTGTTTAACAACCAAATAGGTGACTATCAAAATCTTTATGAATTGTACACAGCGGTTAATTCAAAGCAAAGCAAAGGCGGAGTTTCTATTCAAGGCTCGCTTGATGGTGTAGAATCCTTTACAGTAGAGCAAGTGGGTACTGCTGTATCCCTTGAACTTCAAGATGAGCCTGACCGAAAAAGATTTTTAGAATATTTAGTTCAGCACTATTTACCTAACCGCGATATTGAAGAATGGTACAAGTCAAAAGTTGAATTAAAGGATAAGTCGAGCAATCATGTGATCCATAAGGAAGGATCGCGCCGTAATGGTTACGCGGTGGCTCCTGCAGATTTCAAAGCCCATCCAAAGGAATCAAAGTATTACACCATTAGGATTGTTATTAGTGTTTGTTTTTACCTGGCTATGCTAGGGTTACTGATTAGTGCTTTTATTACGTCCGTTGCAGGTGGGATTATGACCGTATTGATAATGGCCGGTATATTCTCATTCTTGTGGATTATGAAAAAGATAGCGCATGGATTATTCATTGGTATCCTCAAGGGAAATTCAATACGGATCAATGAGCATCAATACCATGAAGTATTTAAAATCGTAAAGGAGCAGACGCATACGTTGGGATTGAAAGAAATCCCCGAGGTGTATTTATCGTGTGGGCACTTTAATTCTTTTGTTACAAAATTCGCCCGAAAAAAATATCTCATGTTATACTCTGAGGTTATTGAGACAGCCATGAAGGGAGATTTAGAAGTTCTTAAATTTATTATTGGCCATGAGTTAGGACATATTAAAAGACGTCATCTATCGGAAACCTGGCTAATGCCTTCCATGCTGATACCGTTTCTTACATCTGCTCATTCACGAGCCTGTGAATATACATGTGACCGAATTGGACATCATTTTTCACAACAAGGATCCATTGAAGGTATTTTGATTTTGGTGGCAGGAAAAGAAATTCATAGTAAGGTAAATGTGAATCAGTATATAGAAGATTCAAATGCTGAAGGCGGCTTTTGGGTTTGGATGAGTGAAAAGTTTTTGAGCCATCCCCACACGTTCAAAAGGATGTCTGCTATTAAAAGCTACACTCAAAATGGATACTAATTTAGATAGTCATGAAACTTCTATGACCTACCTTCATGCATTGGATAATTAAAACAATTATGAAGACATGAAATTAAAACAAGCAATTTTGATCATGGGTTTTGTATCAACATTATTTGGTTGTGGTAAAAAACAATTGCTGACAGAAAGAGAAAGGGACATTTGTCAAGCTATCTCATTTGATGTTAAAATAGCGGAGTTAATTAAACAGAAAACCAAAGACTCAATTGTTCAGATACCCGAAATTAGTGAATACGGAGAAGTGTTAAACGGAAAGGGTAATGGATTGTGTTCTGTTGTTGATGAGAACACAGGATTTGATTTTGTTTTAAAAGAAAAAGAAAACTTCAAGGCCATGGGATATTTGCTTTTCGTGTTTGAAGATGATCAAAGTAAAAAATACCTGACATCCATTAAAGGACAAGATGAGCTTGATATTGTTAGATGGCGCCAGACTAACGGAATCAATCATGATAAGGAGAATAAGGATATTGTTGAAAAGCTTAAAACCTGGAAACAACAAAATGACTTTGTGATTCTTGGTGTCAGTATGGATTGGCTGCAATTTCAGTTTAAGACTATGCCTGCGGATATCGATTCATTTGCCAACGAGGTATATGAATTTTGTCCCGATATAGTAGATCAGGGAGCAGGTGACATCCCCACACTTATAAGCGAAATAAAGCGGATGAAAGGAATTTACATGTGGAGGGATTGAGAGAGTAGCTATTTCTTTAAAGATGTAAATTAAACACGCAATCAACATGGCAAAATCAACACTCGATAAATTCATTGACTTCAAGAAGTACACGGTAAAACCGGATGATCATGTGAGCTTGAAGAATTACAGTACGGAGTATGAAGGAAAAACGTTAACGAAAAAGCAATCGGGAGAATTACTTGAAGAAAGCCGAAAGGACTTGGCTGAGATTCAAGATAAATTATATGCGCACAATCGCTACAGAGTCTTGATTGTTTTTCAGGCGATGGATGCCGCAGGTAAAGATAGTGCTATAAAACACATCATGTCGGGCTTCAATCCACAAGGGGTGAAGGTTCATAGCTTCAAAGCACCTTCGTCACATGAGCTCGATCATGATTACATCTGGCGACATTACGTTGCGCTGCCGGCACGCGGTGAGATAGGTATTTTCAATCGCTCACATTACGAAAATGTGTTGGTAACACGTGTTCATCCTGAATATATACTAGGTGAAAATTTACCGGGTATTGATTCGGTTTCTAAAATCGATAAAAAGTTTTGGAAGCAACGTTATAAACAAATCAATAGGTTTGAAAAAAACCTTGCAGAGAATGGCACGCTTATTCTAAAATTCTTTTTGCATGTTTCTAAAAAAGAGCAGAAGAAAAGATTTTTAGAACGGATAGATGATGTTACCAAGAACTGGAAATTTGCGATGGGAGATTTAACCGAGCGTGGATTTTGGGAAGAGTATCAACACGCCTACGAAGACGCCATCTCTGCTACCTCAAAAGACCATGCGCCGTGGTACATTATTCCTGCAGATGATAAGTGGTTTACACGGTTGGCAATCGCCGGCATCATTCGAAAACATTTCGATCAACTTGCTATCAAGTATCCCATACTGGGTGAAAAACAAAAAGCGCAACTGCAAAAAGCGCGTGTACAACTGATGAGTGAAGAGGATGTTGAAGATACGGCCAAAAGTAAAGCAAGAAAGAAAAAGACAAATCCGGAAGAACCATCCGCATAAGCTTATTCCTCCGTCACGAGTCGTTTTGAAATTCCCGAATGAACAATAGTTCCATGTGATCGCAGTTTCTCTGCAATGTCGTTTGGCTCTTGTGGATCGCTCCACGGATTTCCTTCCATCACCAATGTTTCTAATGTAGTCAATTCACCTAATGCGGAAGGTAAGTCGTTCAAATTGTTTGATGATATGTCGAGGTTATTAAGTTTCGATAAGTGAAGAACACCATTAGGCAAATGTGTGAACAGGTTATTGTTTATGCGCAATACCTGAAGGTGTTTCAAGTTGATCACGCTTTCCGGAAGGGAGCTAATAAGATTATGATGAAGGTAGAGCTCCCGAAGGTTTACGAGTTCTCCGATAGATGCCGGTAGGTGCGTTAGTTTGTTGTGAGAAAGATAAAGCACTTGCAGATTTATCAACCGTCCCAGGTCATCTTGCACACTGTCAATGTGATTGTAATAAAGATCAACCAGGTGAAGATTTTTAAGTTTGAATAGGCAAATGGGAATGTCCCTCAATTGATTTTTATAAAACGAAATTTCTTCAAGATCTGTGAGTTCACCAAGTTTTACACTTACATCTGTGATTTTTTTGGATTGAAAATTTAATTTCGTTAGCGTAGGGAAATTGATAATTCTATCGGGCACTATTGTGATTTTATTTTCGCCTAACAAAAGATCATGTAGTGAAAGATTTTTTCGGGTTGGCAAGTCATCAAGTGTTAGTGCATTTTCCGTTAAGATTAATTTGACAACATGGTTGTGCGTAATGTTGGGAAATTTAGTGAGTAAATTTTTGGCTAAGTCTAATGTATCCAAAGCAAAAAATTTCTTATAATCCTTCGGTAACTTTTCAGGATTGTTCCCCCGGATTTTCAATTCCCTGACAGTTGAATTTTTACCTAACACTAATTTCTTTCTGGGTGTGTTGTTGTAGATATCAACAGATGCAAGGTGGGGGAGACGATTAAGTTTCTTCTGTAGTTTCCGGATGTGTGTATTGACAAGTTCCAACTTTTGCAAATGGCTGCATGCAAATAGTTCAGCGGGAAGTTTTCGTCCATTAAAATTTGAAATGCTTAGGTGCGTGATTTTTTGTTTGTCTACTTTTCGAAGCATCATACTATCGAAAGAAGTAAACGATGTATGGGGCTTATACTGATACAACCATCCTATTTGACTCCGTTCGCGAACAACCTTTGTTACATTCATCAGGCTATCCATTTTTAGATACCTGATTTTTGATGTGTCATTTCTATTGGCAAATAAATCCATGAGTGCTGTATGTGTTTTTTCATAGACGATCGAATCATTTTTAGAACTGAAAACAGGCACGCGCTGTTGCGCCAAAACAGTTGTTGAAACGTAACATAAAAAGAGGAGCAGGTGTTTATTTTTCATACTATAACTAAAAATATAGTTGAAGATAGCACCATTACTTTTCACATCAAAAAATGAAGCGCTATTCTGAGCAAATAAACTTTTTAATTGTTCTTCTTTTAAGTGTGAAAAAGCTATTTTTGACGGTTTGTAATCCATTAACATGAGCGAATTGAAAGGTAATGTTCCCGCTGATTATTCAGCCAATAATATCCAGGTTTTAGAAGGTTTAGAGGCGGTACGTAAAAGGCCCGCCATGTACATAGGCGATGTGGGTATGAAAG
>JBBRKB010000191.1:0-7360 GCA_038218385.1 Cytophagales bacterium
CGGTGGTTCAAGATTCTCCGCTGTCGGGAAGTGATGGTTCTGTACTTGATCCTATTGTTTCCATACAATACAACATTACATTGGAGCCTGGTGATTCCGTGGTTGTTGATATGGTAACTGGTATCTCACCAACAGCTGAAAACAATCAGGGCCTGATTGATAAATATCAGGACAAACATTTGCGTGATCGTGCATTTGAATTGGCTTGGACACACAGTCAGGTAGTGCTGCGACAAATTGGTGCTACGGAATCTGAAGCACAGCTCTTCGGTAAGATGGCCGGCTCCATAATATATATGAACCCGGCGTTGCGCGCATCGCCTGAAGTGTTGATAAAAAATTCACGAAACCAAACTTCACTGTGGCGCTATTCTATTTCAGGCGACCTGCCCATTGTGCTTCTGCAAATATCCGATCCGGAAAATATACTGGTTGTCAAGCAGCTGATAAAAGCACAAGCTTACTGGCATGTGAAGGGCCTCGCTGTTGATCTCGTTATTTTAAATGAAGATCCAGGCGGGTATAGGCAAGTTTTGCAAGACAACATTCAAGGACTAGTGGCTGCAGGAGCAGGATCGTTTACTATGGAGAGGCAGGGTCGTATTTTTGTAAGACCTATTGATCAGGTATCGTTGGAAGATATCTTATTGTTGCAAGCCGTTGCTCGCATTACTATTTCCGATAAGAATGGAACCATCGTAGATCAGGTTTACAAGAAACCCCTGCTGGGAAAAGGGATGCCCAATCTTACCGTTTCCAATATATATCCATTGATAGAGCAATCTGAAGAACCACTATTGTCTACACAATTCTTCAATGGCCTTGGTGGCTTCTCCGATGATGGGAGGGAATATGTAATACGAACAGAGGGCGAGAAGCGCACACCTTTACCATGGATAAATGTTATTGCCAATCCGCATTTTGGAACCATTGTTTCTGAATGTGGTGCTTCCTACACGTGGTTTGAAAATGCACACGAGTTTCGGCTAACACCTTGGATGAATGATCCTATAATGGATGGTACAGGTGAGGCGTTTTACATTCGCGATGAAGTGAGCGGACGCTATTGGTCACCGCTGGGTATCGCTACTAAACAAAAACCAACGTGTGTTGCCCATCATGGTTTTGGTTATTCACTTTTTGAATCTCAATACGATGGCATCGAATCCAATACATGTGTATATGTTGATCAGGAATCGCCCGTAAAAATTATTACCATTCGAGTAACCAATACATCTGGACGCCATCGTAAGCTAAGTGTAACAGGCTATGTGGAATGGATATTAGGAGAACTTGCATCAAAGTCATCCATGCATATTGTTACCGAATTGTTGGCGAATGAAAATGCCATCATTGCGAGGAACCGCTATAACAGTGAGTTTCAAAACTACGTTACATTTTTTCAGGTGAATGAGCCCAACTATTCATTTACCTCGGATAGGGCAGAGTTTATCGGCAGAAATTGTTCGCTTAAAAATCCTAAGGCCATGAAGCGATCAGGGCTTTCAGGAAAGTTAGGTGCAGGATATGAAATGTGTGCCTCCCTTCAGGTTCCTATTGATCTGGCCAATGGTGAAGGGTATGAAGTTACCTTTAAACTTGGAGCAGGAAGGAGCTATGCAGAAGTAGTAGAAACGCTTACATTGTTTAGGTCTAAAGAAAAGATAACGGAATCGCTTGATCAGGTGAAAACATTTTGGAAGGATACGTTGGATGTTGTTCAAGTTGAAACCCCCGATCCATCCGTGAATGTATTGACCAATGGTTGGCTTCTTTATCAGGTGTTGTCATGCAGGTTGTGGGGGCGAAGTGGGTTTTATCAATCCGGTGGAGCCTTTGGGTTCCGAGATCAGTTACAAGATGTGCTGGCGCTCCTATACGCCAAGCCGGAGCTCACACGTCAGCAGATTTTACTGTGTGCCTCGCATCAGTTTAGAGAAGGAGATGTGCAACATTGGTGGCATCCACCTGTGGGTCGTGGTGTTCGCACACGATGTTCTGATGATTATATGTGGCTTCCTTTTGTTACGAGCCGTTACATTGCAGTAACAGGTGACCAGGCATTACTAAACGTTAAGGCACCCTATCTTCAAGGCCGGCCGCTTAATCAAAACGAAGAGTCTTATTATGACTTGCCCGTGGTAGATGATCGCCAAGAATCCGTATATGACCATTGTAAAAAATCGATCAAGCATGCTTGGCGTTATGGTGTGCATGGACTGCCTTTAATGGGATCGGGTGATTGGAACGATGGAATGAACCTGGTGGGAATCCATGGCAAAGGAGAAAGTGTGTGGCTTGCCTTTTTTCTCTATGATATGTTGAACCGGTTTGTTCCTGTAGCGGAATCGCAAAATGATAAAACCTTTGCCGATCAGTGTAAACAGCACGCTCAGAAACTGAAAGACAACATAAGCAAACATGGATGGGATGATGAATGGTATCTGCGTGCTTTCTTTGATGATGGCACGCCATTGGGCTCAAAGAACAACGAGGAATGTAAGATAGATTCCATAACACAGAGTTGGTCTGTATTGTCAGAAGGTGGTGAACCCGAGCGGTCATTGATGGCCATGAAATCAGTAGATAAATTTTTGGTAAGACAAGAAGATGGGTTGATCCAATTATTGGATCCCCCATTCGACAAAGCCCCGTTAGATCCGGGCTACATTAAAGGGTATGTACCGGGCGTTCGTGAAAATGGTGGCCAATATACCCATGCGGCTATTTGGACGGCTATGGCATTTGCAAAATTAGGTGATCATGATAAGACAGAGGCGTTGATGGAAATATTAAATCCGATACATAATGGTAGGCAAAACAAGGTTGATACGTACCAGGTAGAGCCCTACGTAATGCCTGCTGATATTTATGGAGTGGACCCGCATACAGGAAGGGGTGGATGGACATGGTACACGGGTTCAGGTGGCTGGATGTATCAGTTTGTTTTGGAATCTGTTTTAGGTTTCACAAAATGTGGTGATACGTTACATATCAATCCCTGTATTCCGAAATCGTGGAAATCGTTTCAGATTAAATATAACTATAAGCAAACCGTATATCACATTAAGGTCAATCAGAGTGAAGACAGCAATCAGAGTGATGATAGAAACACGGATGGAAGTATACAGTTGGTAGATGATGGGAAGGAACACAATGTAACAATCAACCTGTGATAAATTCCCCACACAATGGTTTATGTGTGGAATTAACTTCACATAACATTGAGTTTTTGTATGATTGGCGAGTGGTATGGTTTTCGTAAAGGCACTTATCAAACGAAAAAACCCAAATAAAATGAAAACAATAATAAGCTTAAAAGCACTTCTGGTAGTTGGGCTTTTTATATCCGCTTGCCAACCGTCAACGAAAACGGAAGACAGTGCAGACCTAGCCAAGGAAAATAATGATCAGGTGCTTCACAACCGCGATGATGAAAAAGATGCGGACTTTGTAGTGAACACAATGGCTTCCAGTTATGCTGAGATAGAAATTGCCAAGTTGGCGATTGAACGTTCCACAGATGAAGAGGTTATTTCATTGGCTAAAAAAGTAGAAGCTGAACACACCACCATTATTGATGAGTTGAAAAATTATGCAGCCACAAAGGGAATTGAAGTCCCCGTAGCACAAACAGATGACCAACGTGATGAACTAAACAAATTGGCAGAGAAAGATTCAGCTAATTTTGATAAGGAAATTTGTGAAGCATTGAAAGATGATCATGAGGATACTGTAAGTGATTTTGAAAAGCGAATTGACAAAACAGAAGATCCCGACTTAAAGTCATGGATTTCAAAAACATTGCCTACGCTAAAGGCACGAGTTGAGATGTTGAAAATTCATGAAGATAAAGAGAAGGCTGAAGCTAAAGGATAACCACTAAGAAGAGGTAGTGGCCGTTGATTGGTAGGTCAATGGCCACGCTTCCTCTGTATTGTCTTATCAAATCAAACAACACCTCTGATTTTAATCCTGATATAAAAGATTAACCATGTACAAAAATATTTTATTGACCGCAATGATTTTCTGTTTTGTGAGTTTGATTACTTCATCATTCGTACAAGCACAAAATAGTCAACCGCATAAACAAGGCCCCAAAGACTTGCATGGAGCTGTTGTAGGCAAATGGAATTTGAGTGCACCCAACTCCAAGAATCAATTAGGAATGTGGGAATTTCAGGCAGATGGAAAGTTTGTAAGTAGTGGTGAATACTGGGGCAACAAGAAGGGTCTTTTCAGAACCGAGGAGTCCCGATCTGTCATCGTCATTGAAATTGGCGAAAATGTTACACAATGGGCAGCTACTTTTAGTGAAGAAGGAATTCTTTCCATAGAAGAAATTACAGAAGGAGTTAAAAAACCAAGTGCCAAACTTCTGCTTGCCAAAGTAGGTGCCCCACATTGAATGAGAGTTTAATTTTAATTCTAATCATTATACAGTATGAAAATTATAAAAATGAATAATGGATTTGTCTTTCATATAGGCAGACCAGAAGTTATGGTTTCATCCTTCAATACAAGTGATAATGGACAGATGAACCGTTTGACAGAAGTCGAGCAAGAAGAGGAGCGCGAGAAGAGAAGAAAATTTGAGGAAGTCCATCCTGAAGAAACCAATTAAAGTAATCGTAATGCCATATAAACCCAATCATATTCCTGCTGAATCTCTAGAAGCGGTTGAAGAACTTGTTTCCAATCGCAACATGTTGTTTTTTCCTTTACGTACCCGTAGAGATTATGATCGGTTTTCTCATTTATCTCCCCAGCAATACATAAAGAAAATCAAACTATATCTAATAGCCTGTGAGAATGAAAATTGATCTCAATCAAATTTAGTTTTGACATTCAAATACGCAAACTTTGATGAAATTCCTTTCTTAGAAGGTTAACGATCAAACTTAAAGTACTCCAGAAATTTGTTTTGTTTTCCTGCAAGTGCATCAGAGATCATTTGCATACCCATTACACTAAAGGTAATACCATTGCCCCCGTAGCCTAGCACAAAGAAGCTGTTTGGGAAATCTGGATGAGCTCCAATGTAAGGCAGACCATCTGGAGTTTTTCCAAATGTCCCTGCCCAGGCAAAATCCGGAATTATATTAATGTTTGGAACGAGCTCTGAAAATTTTTCTAAAAGGAAACTTTCTTTTTTGTCGATGAGGGCATCTCTTTTCAATGGGTTTTTAAAATCCTCATCTGCCCCACCCACTAAAATTCTATTGTCTGCAGTACCTCGAAAATACAGATAGGGATCTTCGGTGTTCCACAAAATAGCTTTTTCTAACAATGAAGGTAAAGCATCCAGTCGTTCACTTACAAAAGCATATGTGCTGAGTAGTTTAACTTTTTTATTTTTCAAGAATTCCTTTGACTCATAACCCGAAGCATGTACAATATGGCGACATTCAATTTGAAAGCCAGAATCCGTGTGAGCTATGCAACCTTTAGGTTGATAATCAATTGTGACTATTTCAGTATGGTCAAAAACTTTTAAGGAAAGATTTTTAACACTGAAGTCAATTAATTCATGTGTGAACCTGTAGGCGTCTAAACTTGCTGCTGCTTCTGAAAGTATAGCGCCACACCCCACAACACCAAATTCATTTTGTAACTGAACGTGATCAAGCCAGCTTACATCCAATCCATGTTCTTTACGGCAATAGAATTCATCTTGCAGCCAACCGTTGTCGTCTGGGGAGGATGAAACATATAGGCTTTGCTTTCTTTGAAATGAACAGGATGACTTTACGGTTTGAACCATTTCCTGTAACGTATCCATTGCCTTCACACCTGCTTTATAACTATCTACAGCAGCTTCTTTGCCCACTTTTTTTATAAGTGTATGCAAGGGTTCGTCAATTTCATATTGGATCATCGCCGTGGTCGCACTTGTGCTGCCAGCTCCGATATCACGCTTGTCAAGGAGTACAGTACTGTAGCCTTCTTTTGAAAGTTGATAGGCCATCAATGCCCCTGTAATACCACCACCTATGATAAGGATGTTGCAGTTAAGGTTTTTTGAAAGGGAGGGATACGAATGCACCAAACCGTTCTTTAATAACCAATATGGTTCTTTCGATCTAAGTTTCATAACCACCCTATGTCAAAACCTATGCCCATAAAACACTAATGGAAATAGGTAAGTAAAAAACATTGTCATACTCCATCAGTTGATTAATTGATGGCCTGTGTAAAAAATCGTCAGTGCGTAAAATTTGCTACACAGTCTCCCTGTTAGTTTCTAATTATCTAGGGTCATTTCCTATAAATAGACGTTGGTATGTTATTTTCACTTACAGTAAATAAGATCAAAGACTCAATTATGCTTATTATAAAACAAATATTAAGATGAAAACAAATAAAGATAAAACGAAGCATCTTCCGGTTTCTAAAAGTTCGAAGCCGCCAAAAAGAGATAGAGGTATTGAAAGTCGTGACTTGAACAGCGATGAGCAGAAGAAAATTACCAATGCTCCTGTTATTGGTAATGACAAGCCAAAGGATTCTGATGAAGAAGGATAAAGTTTTTTTATGTCCAATGGTGGGAAATCTTTAGCGTTGACAAAATTGCTCAGGCATCTTTTTAATTCCCCACTGAAAAATAATAAGGGATGTTCTGATCCTGAAAACACCACTTTTCCATTGGCATATTTTTTCCTTTACTCTAACAGCAACGCATGTTGTTAAGCCTTTGCCTTACGTTCTTCAACCTTCGGTTCGTGCCGATGGAGGAAGGCGTAAGGCACCAAGGGTTTTAAAAAAAAATTAATTTTACACTAAAACGAATTAGGGAATGGACAACGAGAAAACAATTTCTACACTTAATGAATTGTTAGAAATAAACAATGATAGGGTAGAAGGCTATAAAACAGCCATTGATGAAACAAATGATGGAGATCTCAAAAGGATATTCACCAATCTTCAGGAGACCAGTGCGAAAAACCAAACTGAACTACGCCACGAGATTATGCGCGCCGGTGGAAAACCCACTGAAGAAACTAAGACATCGGGAAAACTGTTCCGAGCTTGGATGGATTTCAAAGCTGCCCTGACGAGTCAAAACAGGAAGACTATTTTAAATTCATGTGAACAAGGAGAAGATGTGGCTGTGTCAGCCTATCAGGATGTTTTGGAGGAGGAGCACATTAGGGATATGAATCCAGAACAAGTTAAATTGGTCAATGAACAATATCGGTTAATAAAGGCTGGTCACGATCTGGTAAAATCTTTGCGGAATACGGCAGTAAGCCATTCCTGAAAATATAATTCAGTAAGAACAACGTTCAACTCCATCCAAAAGGATAGGGTTGAACGTTTTTTTTATAGCTTTAGCGTAGCCAAAGTTTTATTATGCACT
>JBBRKB010000192.1:0-7355 GCA_038218385.1 Cytophagales bacterium
CAGTACAAACGATGATGCCGCGCCTTCAAATCAAAGCACTGCTCCTGCGGAATCGGGCGATGCTGCCGTAGGCAAGAATGGAAGCGTTACCAACAAGGCAGGCAATACACAAATGCCCGCCAAGACTCAATTTAAAACAAATTCAAAATTTGATTTTGTGTCCGGGGAGAAAGTAATTGCGTACGATGATTTTTCGACAACCAACGTTGGTGATTTTCCTTTAGGATGGAACACCAGTTCGTCTGCAGAACTTGTATCGATTGATGATAGCGGCCAGAAGTGGCTCTTCATGAGCCAGGATGGATTCGCACAACCCACATATGTTACCAACATGCCCGAAAATTTTACGCTTGAATTTGAGATGTTCAATCGTTATAGTAGTTCAAATATTTTAGCCTACAGTTTTATGTTTTACGAAAGCGAAAACCCACGACGGGATTTGGGTGAAAGGTATCCGGCCAAAAGTTCATTTCAATTTAGCTGGTTGGCCGGCACCGGGGAAGCTAAGTATTACATCTATGAAAATGGTGAAGAAGTTGGCAAGAATGAAAGCCTAAATGTAAAAGATCTTAAATACACGGACAACTATGTGAAAGCGAAGTTTTCAATTTGGAGGCAGAAGACCCGACTGCGCATTTATATAAATGAAGATAAAGTGTTGGATCTTCCTCAGGCGTTCGACCCGAAAGCGAAGTACAATGTATTTAAGTTAGGCGGAAAATATATGAACTTTTCCACACGCGATGACAAAGATGAGTTTATGGTGTCGGAAATGCGTTACGCTGTGGGCTCGCCCGACATGCGTTCAAAACTTATCACTGATGGCAAACTTGTCACGCGCGGCATTACGTTCGATGTGGGATCAGATGTGATCAAGCCCGAAAGCTTTGGTGTATTAAAAGAGATTGCAAAAGTGCTGGCAGAAAATCCTACTGTGAAAGTGAAAATTGTAGGCCACACCGATTCAGATGGAAGTGCTGCTGCCAATATTGAGCTTTCTAAGAAGCGTGGTGAAGCCGTGAAGAATGTACTATCAACAGATTTTAGTATTGACGCGGCACGCATGCAATCGGATGGTAAAGGTGCAGCTGAACCTTCAGAACCAAACACTACTCCCCAAGGTAAGGCAAACAATCGCAGGGTAGAGTTTATCAAACTATAAACCATTTAACCAGTAAAGTTTCTAAAGCTTACAAGTTTAAAAAAAAATAAAACTTTCAATTCAACCAAAAACCAATTGTTTCATGAAAAGTAATTTAGTTATCATTTTCGCTTTTTTTTGTGTCCTTTCTTCCCATGCTCAAAACGTTGGTAAAGGCAAATGGCTTGCAGGTGGCGCGCTGACCTACCAACAAGGAAGTGAATTTAAGTTTGGCGACCAAGAAATAGACGTTGGCGGGAGTGGCAAAATCAACACGTTTGGTTTTACGCCACGTGTGGGGTATTTCGTTACAGATAAAATTGCTGTGGGGAGCCGTTTAGCATTTGCTTTTGCCAAGCAGGGTGAGGGCTTGGTGAAAGCCAGTGCCACAGGCTTTGCAATTGCTCCATTTGCCAGATATTACCACAAATTAGGTGATAAACTTTTTGTATTTGGTGAAGCGGGCTTCAATATTGGTTCTATCTCCTTGAAAGTGGATGCACCGGGATTTGATTCATCAGACTCTTTTTCTCTTACCCAGTTTGGTATCAATCCGGGTTTGGCTTACTTCGTTCACGATAAAATTAGTTTGGAGCTAATGGTTAATTTCTTGACGTATTCAAGTTTCAAACCCAAAAACAGTGACGCAGATAATAACCTTTCGGTGGGTCCTTCTTTTGAAAACATTCCTACCATTGCGATTGTATTTTATTTTTAAAAACACAGTTTTTCGGAGGGTTAAAAGCCCTCCGGAAATTAACTCTTGAGCCTAAAAATTTATGAGAAAAATAATCGTAGCCATTACTATTTTTTTTGCGGCTACAATTTGTCGCCCTTTCATCTCCATGCATATTCTATGAATTATTATAAATATTACTATTACACTCTTCTATTCTTTGTTGCCATATGTATGTCAGCATGTGGGCCAAAATCAGAATCGTCTTCTGCTGTTTCTGAAAACGGTGAAACAGTAGCACCAACATCTTCTTCAAATGGAAATTGTATTTTATCGTATCAATCAAAGTATGATGAGCTGCTGCCACTTGAGGATATCCAAAAATATTACAAAGTGGATATGTCAGTAACTGAAAAAAAGTATGACATAAGCAAAAATGAAAAATACCGCAATCATGACAGCTATACATACAAATGGAAAAGTGATCGCACAATGACAGTGAATTTCAGTGGCACCTCGATGGAAGTTCCGGTAAGCAATCATATTGGTTTGCAATGGGTGGGTGATGATTTGTACAGGATGTCAGATGATAAACCCCCACTCGAAAATTTTCGTGCATTCTATCGAAATGCATCTCAGGAAGAAATTGATAAGGCGATGGCCATTGCCAGTGGACAGGTAAAAAAGATGGAAGGCGTAACAGAAGAGCAGGCAAACTCAGCAACAGATATGGCGAAAGGCTTGTCTGCTAAAACTCGATTTAAAGATGTGGATGGTGTAGGTGACGCAGCCGCGTGGGTGGTTGGAGAGAGTTACTTAGTAGTGTTGGTAGGCGATGTCACGTTTCAGGTGATTGCTGATATTGGTGGTGAAGAAGCGGAGAGAATTGAGTTGGCGAAAAATCTTGCAAGAGAAGTTCTTAAAAAATGTAAGTAGACCGATATTCCACAAAATCAAAGAGAAGCAGTCTTCGAATCCAAACAATCACCATTAGGGAAGCAAACAACTGCAGGGAAGAATTTATTAATCTTTAAAAGATTTTTGCTCCACCAACAATTTCTAATCATCCTTTCGTCTCAATGTATATTTTATGATTCATTTTAAATATTACTCACTTCTATTTTTTGTTGCCATGTGTATGTCAGCCTGTGGACCGAAATCAGAATCGTCTTCTTTTGTTTCTGAAAACGGTGAAACAGTAGCACCCACATCTTCTTCAAATGGAAATTGTATTTTATCGTATCAATCAAAGTTGGATGAACTGTTGACGCTTGAGGATATACAAAAACATTATAAACTCGATATGGCAATCGCCAAGAAAAAGTATGATATAAATAAAAGAGAACGATACAGGTATAACGATATCTATACTTACGCGTGGAAAAGCGATCGTATTAAAACGAAGGAATTCAAGGGCTCCAAAATAGAGTTTCCGGTTGACAATCAAATTGGTTTGGCGTATCTGGGTGATGATCTATACAGGAGGTACAAGGATAAATCGCCACTCGAAAATTTTCTTTCATTTTATCGCAATGCCTCTCAGGAAGAAATTGACAAAGGGATCGCCATTACCAATGGACTGGTAAAAAAGATGGAAGGTGTAACTGAAGAACAGGCAAAAGCTGCCGCGGATATTACCAACGGACTTAAAGCCAAAACCCGATTTAAAGATGTGGATGGTGTAGGTGACGCAGCCGCGTGGGTGGTGGAAGACAGTTACCTAGTAGTCTTAGCGGGCGATGTTACATTTAAGGTGATTGCTGATATTGGTGGTGAAGAAGCTGAGAGAATTGAGCTGGCGAAGAAGTTGGCAGCAGAAGTGCTTAAAAAATGTCGATAGGTATAACCGTTTGCATCTGTTGGTTTGAAAACATATACCTAAACCAAATTACCAAAATAGACTTCTCACGCAAGGTTTGTTTTTTAAGTGAGTGACTATGAAGTTAAGTTGTATATTTTCACATTACAGCCGGTTATTTTTCCGAGTTCATGCCATATCTGTTTTGCTTCTTGCTGGGTATTGTCACAGTTTATAATGTGGCTGGGCAAACGCCTCCTGTGCCGGTATTAAATTTAGACAGCATGGAGCAAGTAATGCATGACCGAAACATGAACACCTCTGCGCAACTGCGCAATTTTTTAGGATTGTATCATGATTCATTGGCGCAGCGTTCTTTTTGGCAAATGCGCAATGCGTCTTTCTTGGTTTCAAATAATGATTCCAGTTCTCTTATTTATCAGCCATCTGCAGGCAACCTTTGGGTGACCTGCAAGATAGCCCCGTACAGAGGAGGTCAGCAGTGGTTTTGGCAGTTTCCAGAGATCTCGGTAGACACCGTTGACATTTACGAGCCGCAACCAAACGGTACCTACCAAATAATCCGTACCGGTGATGTTTTTTCCTTTGGCCAGAACACGAGTAAAATCGGTGGCTACACAAAGCCAGTTCGGGTGTCAGCTAGCGACACACTTGTTTATTTCTTCCGACTGCGAGGTGGTGTGCGGCGCTCCATCACGTTCCGTCTCACTACCCCATATTTTAGCATGGCATCAGAAAAAGCCGATGCCGTGAGCAAGGCATTGTTGATGGGCGCCATTACGGTGATGCTGTTGTACAACCTTTTTCTATTTGTTTCGCTGCGCGACCGCACTTATGGCTGGTATGTGGGCTATTTATTTTTCAATTGGATTGCATTCGCCAACTGGATGACGTTTTCAGATGAATATTTTTTCCCTGCTGCGGCTTGGTTCAACCGGCGGGGTTTTTATGTTGGTTTGGCGTTTGCTTTTTTTTGCGGCATCGGCTTCAGTCAGCAGTTTATGGATACGCGGCGGTTTGTGCCGCTTGCCCACCGTATGTTGCAAGGGATAAAGGTAGGCTGTCTGGTCTTTGCAGCAGCCTTTGTTATACAACCCTTTTTTAACCACTATCTTTTCATTATCCAGGCTATTATTACGCCGCTTGTTACCATCGCTTCGTTCGTTGTGGCCGCTTATATTGTTTACCAACATCGCTACCGCCCCGCACAATATTATCTACTGGCGTGGTCACCGTTGTTGGTCATATCACTGGTGCATGCGCTGTATCAACAGATTGTGGGCCGGGTGCTTCTTGTGCCATTGGGAAAAGACATGCATGTACCGTTAGCATATTTTGGTATTGCCATTGAAAGTCTTTTGCTGTCCATAGCGCTGGCGTACCGATTTAATATCATGAAGCAAGATGCTGCCCGAGAACGGCTGCAACGATTGGAGTTGGAACAGGAACGCGAGCAGGAACGCATTTGGGTGATTGTAGAAACGCAAGAGAAGGAACGAAAACGTATTTCACAGGATCTGCATGATGAGTTGGGAGCCACACTTTCTACCATCAAATTGCATGTAAACCAATGGCAGCAAACACCCGATGCAAGCACTCAAATTTCTGCCCTTCTAGACGCCAGCATTAGCCAGCTAAGAAGTATTTTGTTAGACCTTAATCCGCAGACGCTGGAGGAAGATGGATTTGGTGAAGCCATGAAAGAGTTGGTGTTCCGTATTTCACAAAGTGGATTGTGTGAAATGAATTTTTATGATGTAAAGGCCAGTCAACACTTAACGAAGAAGGAGGGATCAGCTCTCTATCGTATTTCACAAGAGCTTGTCAACAACACGTTGAAGTACGCAGCAGCGTCATGTATCAACATACAATTAATTTATGAAAGCGATCATAAATTTACATACACGTTTGAAGATAATGGAAAAGGGATGGACAAGGACATTGCCAAAGGGTATGGTTTAAAAAATATTCAAGCGCGCGTTGAGCTTCTGCATGGATCATTCGAAATTGATTCGGTGCCGGGTAAAGGGGTATTCGTTACCATTGGGTTTACAGGAAAAGTGCACGCAACTCTCAAATCTTAAATTCAACAAACTCGAAACCAACTATGCAAGAGCCATTAAGAATACTGTTGGCGGATGATCATCGAATGTTTATCGATGGCATCAAGTTGCTTTTAGAAAGTAATGCACGCTATCGGGTAGTGTGTATGTGTGCTAATGGAAATGAAGCATTGGATTTTATAAAAAGCAATAGTGTAGATGTTGCCCTTTTGGATGTGAATATGCCGGAGATGGATGGCGCAGAAACAACGAAGACCCTGAAGCAAATACAGCCAAGTGTAAAAATAATTATTGTTACGATGCACCAGGAGTTAGGCATCATCAGAAAAATGTTGCGTGCGGGTGCCGATAGTTATTTATTAAAGGAGACCTCGGCTAGCGAGTTATATACTGCCATTGATAAAGTTTTTTCAGGTGAAAATTATGTGAGCCCGCTCATATCTTCAGCAGTTATGCAAGCACTTAAGACTAATGTGAACGATGATTTTACTAGACTTACGCCACGGGAAACGGAGGTATTGAAACTGATTTCAAACGGCTCTACCACATCGGAGATTGCTTCACAAATTGGATTGAGCATTAATACGATTGAGACACATCGCAGGAATATGCTCTCCAAACTTGGCTTGAAAAACACTGCACAACTGGTGCGGTATTCTGTTGAGCGAGGATTGCTTGAATAGTTTTTCGCAAACTATTTTATCGAGTATCGCTTGCAAGGAGGTCTGCTTACCCGAATTTATTTCCAACCCCTAATTGAAAATTACCGACTCATCAAATAAGACCTTCCCATCATGGTGGTGAAATAATTATCTATTTGTCCAAATACACTTATTGATGGCGTAGTAATTTCGTGCTTAAAATAAGTCTAGCCTTTCCAAAATTGAAAAAATACCAGAAAAGCCATTTGGAAAAAGAATGTTCTCTTCATCCGGAGCACCCGAAGCACAATCAGCTTCAAGATATCCCTGAATATAAGGTTGTAAAATTTTAGCCGACTGGTAAAACGCGAATTTCATTATTCAAGTTTGATTTCTTGAAAAGAAAAAAATGAGAGGGCCTTTTGTATGGGTTTGAACTTTCTGCTAACAAATAGGAAAGTGGGGGGTCAGCTTAGCGAGATTAAAAACCAACTTAATCATTAGCCCAATGATTACCTTTAAATAATTAAAACAACTTACCGTAAACCTATTACTATTTTGGCTAAGCGTCATCCCCCTCGAATTCCTGAATCAAAGGTGAAGGATTTTCAAAACAATCAGTATCCGGTATGTAACAAGGATTTGTTGCCATGTAACATTTTGGCGTTACAGCAGATTATTTTTCAAAATCGGTAATGGAATAGCTGTAACAGTAATTCAAGTTAAAACACGCATATGATAAAAAATCAAAAATTCAGGGAGTTAGCGTTATCGTTTGAAGAGGCAATCGAACTTCCGCATTTTGAAAACACATCTTTCAGGTTGGGTAAAAAAATATTTGCTTCTCTGAATGAGCGGGAGAGCAAGGCGTGTTTAAAATTAAATCCGATCGATCAGGATGTTTTTAATGCGTTTGACAAATCTGTTGTGTATCCTGTTCCTAACAAGTGGGGAAAGCAAGGTTGGACTTTTGTTGAATTGAAAAAAGTGAAACTCTCGATGCTCACAGATGCCT
>JBBRKB010000193.1:0-7349 GCA_038218385.1 Cytophagales bacterium
ATGAAAAATGTATTTGAGTGGCATGGCAACACCAAAGAGCAGCAGGGTGCTAATACCTTCAAGAAGTGCGAGGATACGTAGTGTCTTTAGCATAATGTGATGTATTCAAAGAAGCAGTGAAAGTATTACCAGCCTAACAGGCTAAAACAAAAACAGCCTTTTCAAAATGAAAAAGCTGTTTGAAGTGGGCCCAGTAGGGCACGATCCTACGACCCCCTGATTATGAGTCAGGTGCTCTAACCAGCTGAGCTATGGGCCCTTTTTAAGATTGCTCTTAAAATGAGGTTGCAATTTTAAGGAATTGAAGTTAATTCACAAAACGCTTTGTCATTTCATTACCTGTATCCAACTTCGGCAGCTCTCCCCTTCTATTTTCATTTCAAAATAATAGACGCCTGCAGCCAGATCCGGCGCTGACCAATCGTTCTGATAGTTGTCATCTTCATGCACCTTTTCGCCCCATCGATTAACAATAATCAGCGATACAGGCGTATCAAAATCATAAGGGCTAACATCCTGGCGATCATCTACCTGTATCATGAACGTGTCATTAAAGCCTGACGAAACTTCAGGTGTGATAACATTCGGAATGGTAATGTTTACAACGGGAATGGGTTTTACAACATCAAACACACAGAAGTCACGCACAGCGGCAAGGCGTACATTAAAAATTGCTGATGTCTCATATTGATGTGTTGCTTCTTCCGCTTCCGCAGATGTGCCATCGCCAAAATAAAAAATCATCCGGGTATCTTCGGCACCCTCTGTTTTATTCTGAACGTGCAGTTTCGTTTTTCCAAAACAAAACCCACTCTTATCAAATTCAAAATCGGGTTCTACTTTAGGCACTACTTCAAGTGTTACGGTATCTTTCAAAATGCAACCGAACGCTTCTTTTATCGTCACGGCATATTGTGTTGTTGTTGTCGGGGCAACACTGGGAAATTGTTTAATAGAAGTAAAATCTCCTGTTAAGGATTTCCATTGATATGAAATTCCGCCTGTAGCTTTTAATATACGTGCATCACCTTCGCAAAGTGGATCCACATCTTCAACAAAGCCCGTGTGATCGCCCACTTGTAAATTTACCTTTGTTGAGTCAACCGATTTACATGTTCCCTCATCTACCACTTTTAGTTTAATGGTGTACATGCCCGAGTTTTGATAAACATGTTTTTGGTTCTTGGGGTCGGGTGTTACAATCTTAAAGCCGTCACCAAAATCCCAATAAAAAAGTTCACCACCTGTGCTTATATTGCCAAACTCTACGGTGTCACGTGCGCATACCTGTGTTACAGGACTTTGAAGATCGGCACGCAGCGATGACAAGTCAAATTTAAAAGCAGCATTGTTGCAATTGGCACTACGATTAAAATTTGACCATGCTCCGGGTGTTGAAGGAAAATCGGAGGTGGGGCCTTCGGTTGGATTATCAGCACTACATCCGGCACATACAGCATGATAGACAATGCCGTGCTTATCAAACCTGCTTGTGCCACCATCTACATGTGTCAACGAAAATGGTCCGCCCATATACGTGCCGTAAACAATCCGTTCTGCATCACCTGTTAATACGATAAAATAAAAATCATTGCCACTGGTTGTTTTCTGAAAGGCATCAAAAGTTAACGGCATGTTATTCGTGATGGTGTTCCAATGTCCTGCAAGGTCATTCAATCGTCCGCCCCATCCTGTCATGTAGATGTTGTTGCAATCATTTACTAAAAAAGCTGTGGGTGAAATGTCGGGTATACCAGAGCCTGATCCAAAAACGGTGGAGACCAAAAGCGTTGATAAATCATTCGAATATTTTTGCAGGTATTGGCCACTACCGGGCTTATCATTAAAAACACCCACAGGCATAATGGGAAAATTCAAACCGGCATCTGTTTGTCCGTAGATAAAAATTTCTTCATCGATGTTCAGGTCAATGAAATACGTTTGTTCAATAGATTCTGTACCTGTATAGGTGGACGCCATCAACTCCTGACCATCCCCTCGCACTTTTGCAATCCATCCATCAGCCGGTCCACCTAAAGAAGATTTAAAACTCTGTCCGGCCAGTTGAAAATCTTCACTTGTTGTTCCTCCTGCCAAATAAATATTTCCTTCTCGATCAATTTTAATCGTGTGTGATGTATCCGTGCCTGAGCCTCCAATAAATGCACCCCAAAGAAGCTGCGATAAATCAGCGGATACTTTTAAAAGCAAACCATCTGTAGCACCTCCACGATAGGTAGTTGAAAAGCTATTCACACCCTGAAAATCTGGGGAAGAGGTGACGGTGCTCACATATATATCACCGTTGGTGTCTGTAATAATATCTCCTCTTAATTCATCACCATAGTTTAATGTCAACGGCCCATCGGGCGGATTCAAACCATCATTAAGCGAGCCTCCTAAATAAGTTGAAGCTATCAGTGTGGTTCCGTCACTGCTGATACGCGCGATGAAAATATCGGAACCGTGCAAATACGTTATAACATTATTGACAGAGTCACCACCGTTGAACGTTTTATCAAAAGCATATTCGGATCGTGGAAAATCAGAAGAACTTGTTGTGCCCAAAACCAATAGATCACCATTTGCTGCCATTACCAAACTATGGGGCGATTCACTTTCCGATCCGCCCAGGTAGCTTGCATACAATAAATCTCTGCCCAGACTATCATATTTTAAAATACCGACATCATACGCACCACCATACGCAGTTTGAAAAGCACCCGGTGTAGCCGGAAAAATTCCTTTCAGTGAAACGAGATTCGTTACGCCCGCAGAATAAAGTTTTCCGTTTTCCCCTGGTGTTGCTGTGCTTCCCCAATTGTCAGCAGTAGAGCCTGAGTATGTTGAGAAAATCAGGATGGGATCAATGATCAACGGCTCACAGGTATTATAGCCTTCCGGGAATAAAAATCGAATGGTATTTCCTGTTAAATCAAACGCGCACTCAACACGTTGTTTTGTTCCGTTAATGTATTGATAGGCATACGGTTTTTTTTCAATCAGTTCACCAACCGCAGTTTTTATATAGAGGTTACCATTCACATCCAGAAAAATATTATCTGTACCTGCATAGTCACCTACTATCTGATTCGGATCACCACCGGGGTTAACAATGAAATCATATTTCATATGAACATCTGACGAATATATTTTCAGATCAATATCTGCATAAACAGATTCGTAAAGAATACCTTCGTATCCAAATGCCTTTACACCCCAATGTGCGGGATCACTTCCTAAAAAATAATTATAATATTGTTTTCCTTTCCCGAAAGGTTTAGGAGTTACATGGCTCGCCCCTCGCCACGACATGCTTACATAATAGGCGTTGATCTTGGTACAATCTGATGATGGATTACCTGCTTCATCGTATCGTGTTGATGGGTTATCATGAAGTTCTTCAAACTTGCTTTCATCGCGGAGCAAATAATGAAAACCAGTTGCGTTCAAAAACATCTGGCCACCGGGAACATCTGACGCATAATCAAATTTAGAGGGCCACTGATTTTTATTCTCAATAAAACGCAAGCCAGGCTCAGCAAAGCCAATCGCCCAATGGCAGGCAATAAAAAACGGAAGTAAGATTACCCCACGTATCCTCATAGAATTACAAAATCTCACAACCTAAAAATACAAATTTATATGTAGAGAGGTAATCTCAGAAAACCGTCATCCAGTGCTGCAAGACGCTGCCCCGCAACGAACGTGGTACATCAACGTGAAGACCATCATCCAGAGCGTGGGTTTGTGCGATGGCATGCGCAAGCGATGGATCCCTGGGCTACAACGTGCAATAGAAGAGACGCACTTACGCTGTACGCAACCAAACACTTCCACATGTGAGCACGTTCGTTTGCTTTTCATAGCGAAGGGATTGCCTGCCTGGCCTTTGGCGAACCGGTAGGCAGGCCACGGCAGCATGTCCCGACCAGTCGGGACGCTGCCCCGCAATGAAGGTGGTACATCAACGTGAAGACCGTCATCCAGAGCGTGGGTCTGTGCGATGGCATGCGCAAGCGATGGATCCCTGGGCTACAACGTGCACTAGAAGAGACGCACTTACGCTGTACGCAACAAGACTCTCCCATATGTGAGCACGTTCCTTTGACGAGCATTGTTACTTAAACTTCCTTTCTCAAAATTTGTAAAGGAGGTGTATTAATGATGGATCGTGAATTCCACCAGCCAATGATAACCGAAAGTGAAACCACGCCAAATGCTATCAATAGCATTTCAATGGCATCAAAGGCAAAGGTGATTTCAAAAAAGAATTTGGTCAGCAACCAACCACCACCTAGCGACAATAACAATCCCGTCAATGCTGAAAAGATTCCGAGGTAACCGTATTCAATCAACGTGATTTTGGTTATCTGATTTGCGCGCGCGCCTACCGTGCGCAGTAATACATTCTCGCGCATGCGTACATACTTACTATTGATAACAGCGCCGGCCAACACTACCAATCCCGTGATCACACTAAACAAGGCAAGGAACCGGATGATCAGTCCTAATTTATCAAATAAGGCATTGATCGTACTCAACACCAAACGCAAATCTATTAACGACACATTGGGGAAGCTTAGCACCAATTGTTGTTGAAATGTATTGGCCACCTGTTGATCATCAATACGTGTTGTGGCCACAAAAATTTGTGGTGCTTCTTCTAATATACCGGTAGGAAAAACAAAAATAAAATTTGGCGGATCTTTTTGCCACTCCACATCACGGACACCACCAATGAATACTTTGATCGGCACACCCTGCACATCAAACACCAGCGAATCACCAATCTTCACTTCCAGACTCTCCTGCATGCTCTCTGAAATGGTGACCCAAATTGAATCTGCGCCTGCCTTTTTGTGTTGCAATTCTCCCTCAATCAGTTTTTCGGAAACATGAAGTGAATCACGATACGTAACCCTGTACTCTCTGGTAAGCGCCCAGTTGCGCGTGCGATCTGTTGAATCCGCTTGTATGGCCGCAACATTCCTTCCTTTCACTTCACTAAGTCGACATGTAACGATGGGCACGACCTGCTTTACATCCAGATTATTTTCTTTCATCAGGCTTACCACACCATCTTTTTGTGATGGTTGAATATCGAACAAGATGGTGTTCGATTGATTTTCTTGTCCTGTGAACTCAACCTGACTGAGCATACTTTCCTCCACCACATTTAAGGTCGAAATGATAAATGCACCCAGGCCGATGCTCACCATCAACACGCGCGTTTGATTATTGGGCCTGAACAAATTTGCCAATGCATGTCGCCAGATAAAACTTGCACCATGCGGGAAAAATTTTCGTACCAGATATAACAATCCTATGGCAACACCTGTGAGCAGCGCAAGTGCCACCAGCAAGCCTGCTGTAAAAGATAAACCCGTTACAATATTTTTTGTTTGATACGTAGCGAATAAAACAGGAAATAGTCCGATGAGTACCAAAGCCAAAATTCTCGTCTTTGAAAAAACACGTGGTAGCTCGGCTCCCGAACGTAGAACCGATAACGGTGGCACAAAGCGTACGGAAACAAGAGGCAACACAGAAAACAAAACGGACACAAGGGTGCCGAGCACAAAACCCATGAGCAACGAACTCCATGAAATGGAGAAGCCTACTTTAAACGGAATCACACCTTTAAGAAATAGGGGGATAATTTGTTGAATGCCCAGGCCCATAAAAGAACCGATCACACTGCCGATAATTCCAAGAATAAAAATCTGGATAAAATAAATATTAAACGCCTGCCATCCGGAAGAACCCACGCAGCGCAATACGGCAACTTCTTCCCTTTTCTCGCGCGCATAAATATGTACTGAACTTGCCACACCAATACATCCTAATATCAACGCAAGAAATGCCAGCAATGAAAAGAATTGATAGATAGACATGAATCCTTTTCCTAAATTTTCTTTCTGCTCTTGCACCGTGTCGTCTGAGTAACCAAATTTTTTGAGCAGGGGCTTCAACGCTGCAACCAATGGTTCAACTTGAGCTTCATCATCAATTTTAAGAAACCGTTTGTAGTTGACACGGCTTCCATATTGCACCAACTTGGTGGAGTCAAGATCGCTCATGGAAATATAAACGGAAGGCGTAAACGTTGAGAATATTCCACCACCGCCTGGTATTTCACTCACCACACCCGCTACATTGAACACGCTACCACCTAATCGAATGGAGTCTCCTGTACTTACCTCATACTGACTGGCAAGCGACTCATCAAGCAGTGCGTACTGTCCTTTTTGAATTTGATCATAACCATTTTCCGGAAGGGAAACGATTTTACCATAGAAAGGAAAAGGCCCTTCGAGTGCCACCAATTTAATAAGACGCGACTGACCTGAATTTATGAACAACACCATGGACGCCATATCCGCTTCCGAAGCAAAGGGATAGCCCAAGGAATCGACATGATCAAGAAACTCCTGATCGAATTTTTTATCGGAGGTAATCACCAAATCAGCGCCAAGCAATTCTTTTGCATTGGTTTGAATTTCATTTTGCAAGGAATTGTTCAATGCATCTAGCGAGACAACCGCGGCAATACCGGTGATAAGGGAGGCAGCAAATAAAAACAATCGTGAAAAATTATGCCGAGCATCACGCCACGCCATCCGCCATACCCACTTGTCATTAAAAATAGAAGGTGCCTTTCGCTTTAACTTTATTACGTATTCAATCATACAGAAGCAACGATATGTTCTTCTACTAATTTACCTCCACGCATACGCAAGATGCGCTGCGTACGACTGGCCAACTCCAGGTTATGTGTAACCAGCACAAGGGTTGTGTGCTGCTCCTTATTCATACCAAACAATAAATCCGTTACATGATCTGCATTTTCCTCATCTAAATTTCCGGTAGGTTCATCAGCAAAAAGAATTTTAGGATCCGTTATAAAAGCACGTGCAATGGCCACACGTTGCTGCTCTCCCCCTGATAGTTGTGATGGATAATGATGCATGCGATCATCGAGACCCACACGACTCAATAGCTCTTTGGCTTTGCCCTCAATATTTTTTTCACCTCTCAACTCCAGTGGCACCATTACATTTTCCAATGCTGTTAAGGTGGCTAGCAACTGAAAGTTTTGAAACACAAATCCAATGTATTGGTTCCGAATGTAGGCGCGATCATCTTCATCCATCGCATTGAGTTTATAGTCGAGGATGGAAACTACTCCACTGCTTGGCACATCCAGTCCTGCGCATAAACCCAGGAGTGTTGTCTTTCCACTACCCGATGGCCCCACTATAGCCAGCGAATTACCTTGCTGGGCAGAAAAGGTAACATCATCCAACACGGTAAGCGACCGCTCTGCTGACGTATAAATTTTAGAA
>JBBRKB010000194.1:0-7346 GCA_038218385.1 Cytophagales bacterium
ATGTCGGCAATCAATCCGAAAGCGTAAAAATTATTCAAGGCCACTTCCGCTGAGATGGCTTCTTCAAAATGATCATCCCAATAGTTCAGAATCTCATTTAGTATTCCAAGAAGTTTATCCTCTGCAAGCTTCGCAATTAAGGCAGCATTTTTAGTATCTTTTGCTGGCCAGTTTTTAATGCTCTGATATTCATTCTGAGGCCTTGCTCCTTTATCGAAATAATCGCTAACCTTTGAAAGCTTCGAGAGCTTTAAAAAATAACCATAAACTCCTCCTGCTGCATATTTAAAATCGGATGTAAAAAGTCCATTGGTTTGAATAAGGTTAACAGCTTCAGATGCGCGTGCAGAAACAAAATTTATAAACGCATACTTTCTCCCCTGCAATTCGCCCAACAGATTTCTAAAAAATTTTTTATCCTGTGTGGCCGTAATCACATCGTGTTCAATCTCCTTGAACTCCTCTTTAAATATTTCCCGTGCAAATTCAATAAGGCTGTGACGAACATCCCAGGCGCGTTCGTTTTCAAGATTCGCTTTTGCAAATTCCACTACCCAATCCGTGAGGTCGCGGTCACTGCCCAGCTCATCCATTAAGTTGTCAATCACTTCTTGCATCACAGCATCCTGATCGACCTCCAATCGATAGTCTCCAATGAGGCCCGACTCGCGTGTAAACGATCGTATTACTTTTTGAAAAAACGCATCGATGGTGCTGATGGAAAATTGACTGTACTCATGAAGGATGGAGGCCATCACATCCTGGCTTCGTTCACGAAAGGTACTGTCGTCCAGGCCGAGTTCAGTTTTTAGTTCATCAGCCAGTTCATTGGCTCGGTCATTTGAAAAATCGTCCAGGTAGGCAAGGATGCGATCCTTCATTTCCTGTGTGGACTTGTTGGTGAACGTAACCGCGAGGATGTGCTTAAAATATCCCGTACGAAAACGCAAGGCCAGCCGAAGGTACTCCTTGGCCAGCGTTCGGGTCTTGCCCGAGCCAGCCGAACTGCGATAAATAAAAAAAGTTTTATCCAATGGTATCAACATTCAAATGAAGCGCTTCAAGTTAACCACTCATTCTTCTATATCAAATTTGATAAAAACAAAAACATTCGTTGATTACATTTTATACAATGAAAAACTTAACTAAATTGAAAGGCAGAGGAGTTATGAAGCGACTGTTAAAACTTTTAGAAGACATATTCTATTTTTTCCCCATTCAGTTGTTGCTCACCAACCTGAAACGGAACCAGGTATTGGTTCTCTGCTGGATTGTTTTGTTTGCTATGGCCACCGGAGGTTTTGGTAAGTACCTGGGCATTCCCTACCTCTTCCTCGACCCCGAATACCTTAACAAAGTAAACTTCACCAGCTTCTTCATCATGGGCTTTGTTACAGCTGGCTTTACCGTTTCCTTTCACATTGCGTGCTACATTTCCGAAGGCCATCGCTTCGCCTTTATTGGCACCCTGTCAAAGCCGTTCACGAAGTTCAGTGTGAACAACAGCCTGGTACCATTGATTTTTTTCATCACCTACTTTATACAGATCGTTCGCTTTCAAGCGCACAACGAATACTCCTCGCCTTCACAAATCACGACCAACCTGCTGGGCTTCATCCTCGGGTTCATGGTGATGGTGACTATATTGTACACTTACTTTTGGTACACCAACAAAGACATTTTCAAATATGTAGTTTGCCGCATTGATGAAAAGATAAAACAGAATGTGCAGGTAACACGCGCAAGCGCGATGAACAAACTCAACATTGCCAGGAAAAAGCAAGTACGTGTCGACACGTACATTACGGGTTTTCGTGTGAAGCCAGTGGAAGACACCAGCTTTTATGATCGATCTACTATAATCCAGGTGTTTGATCAAAACCATTTCAACCTGGTGGTGATTGAAGTTCTTATTTTTCTGGCTATCGTTATACTTGGCATCTTTAAAGACTATCCACCTTTTCAACTTCCTGCAGCGGCCACCTTCATTATTTTTCTTACCGTCTTTGTTATGCTCGCTGGCGCATTCTCCTATTGGTTTGGAAGCTGGACGATCACAGCGGTTGTTGGATTATTTTTGATCACCAACTATTTCGTTGGGCAAGATTTTTTTACGAAAAAGTATGAAGCCTTCGGCCTCGATTACAACACAGCGCCCGCTCCTTATACAGTGGAAATATTAAAAGATTTGAATGACAGCATGATCATTGAAGAGGATAAAAAGCACATGATTACCATTCTGGAAAAATGGAGAAGTAAATTCGATCCGGATAAAAAACCTAAAATGGTTTTGCTATGTGTGAGTGGTGGTGGCAAACGCGCAGCCGTCTGGACGCTGAATGCTATGCAGCATGCGGATAGCATTACCCAGGGCAATCTGATGAAGCACACTATGCTTATTACGGGTGCCTCCGGTGGATTGATTGGTGCAAGTTTCTATCGCGAGTTAAAACTTCAAGAAGCAATGGGCAATCCTGTAAAGCCTAATGCGCTCAAACATGTTTTTAAAATTTCTGCAGACAATTTGAATCCCCTTATTTTTAGTTTACTCGCAAACGATCTTTTTGTTGGATTCACAAAATTTGAATACAACGGTCAACGCTATTCACGCGACAGGAGCTACACATTTGAAGAACAACTTAGCCAGATTACCGATGGGTACATGGACAAGCCCCTTAGTGATTATAAAGAACCGGAAGAAAAATCCATCATACCGGTTATGATTTTGTCGCCCACGGTTGTGACGGACGGCAGAAAACTTTATATAAGCTCACAACCTTTGAGCTTCATGAATTCTGATCTCGAAGTTCTAAATGGTTATGGCAATGCAAAAATGAGTGGTATCGATTTTCAAAAATTATTTAAAGACCAAAATGCACCACAACTCCGGTTCCTTTCAGCGCTTCGCATGAGCGCCACATTCCCATACATTACCCCATCAACAACACTGCCGAGCGATCCACCTATTCAAATTATGGACGCGGGCATATCAGACAATTTTGGAATATCCGATGCGATGCGTTTCCTATATGCATTTAAAGAATGGGTGAATGAAAATACTTCCGGTGTAATACTGCTTAGCATTCGTGATTCACCCAAGCTCAGCACAATTACCGAAATGAAAAACCTAAACATCATTGAGACTTTTTCACACCCCATTAGCAGTGTATATAATAACTTTGAAAATTTTCAGGATATTACGAACGATAACTTGGTGACCTATGCCAACACCTGGCTCACCAAACCAATCGAACGTGTGGATATTGAATACCAGGCCAACACCTATGTAAGCCTTCTAAACAAAATGGACAGTATTCGCCAAAACAATGCACGCGCCTCCCTGAGTTGGCGATTGACAACACGTGAGAAATATGGCATTATCAGAAATATAAATACACCCTCAAACAGTTTTCAACTCAACAAGCTTCGTGACCTTTTAGCCGCACCTAATACTAAAGAGTAGTGAAACTTACCGCTATTATATTAACCGTGTTGATATTGAAAGTAAAGTAAATGAGGGTACCACTTTCCATATTTTGATTCCGCTAAAGATGGTTCAATAGGGTTTGTTATCTTGCGCTGGATTACATAGATAAAAATGTTTTGTGAGAAATGACACGCATGATAATGCTTTCAGATTATGTTCAACGGTTTCCTTGATGAATAGATGATGAAAAGAAATCATTGGTATAGAAAGCTCCTCCGTCTACTTCTTGTTATCAAGCGAACAATTGACGAACAATTTGTAAACCATGCGAGCCATTTTATTTCGCACACACTCCGTTCTGTCCTTCAGTTCACGGATGCCGCCATACCGATTGTTAGCCTCACGGCACTGGGCTTCATTGTTCACGACCTGGGCTTCAATAAATTTTATTCTGTAAGTCCACTGATTATACAGGTTCTTGCCCTCTCACTCTACGCGCTTAAGATCATGTTGATTGCCCACTTCATTGCTGAGTGGCAGGACAAACGAAAATTCAGTGCCCATGTATTTAGCTTTCTGTTGATCGTCCTCACGTTCTACCTGCATTCATTGCTCCGTGATCTTGACACCATCACTAACGATCAACCCGCTCAATTCGTATGGAAAAAACTTTTGCTGTACGGGGGTGTATTCTTTATCTTCTTAAGTGAAGTATCTTATGTAATGGGTTTCCTTTATGTACGGCGGCTGAACCCGGCATTCCTTTTTGTGATAAGTTTTGCCGTCATTATTTTTCTCGGTGGTCTGCTGCTCATGTTACCCAATGCTACCCATAATGACATCAGTGCTATTGATGCGTTGTTCACATCCACCAGTGCCGTGTGCGTGACAGGTCTCATCGTGGTAGATACGGCTACCACATTTACCACTTTCGGTAAGAGTATCATTTTATTTCTCATTCAAATTGGCGGCCTCGGCATCATGACGTTTGCCGGGTTGTTCGGCTACCTCATTGCCGGTTCAGTTTCTATTCAAAATCAATTGGCACTCAAACATGTGTTATCTGCCAGCAAGATCAACAACGTCATTCAGTTGGTTTCGCGAATTATTATCGTCACACTTTTTTTTGAAGCTATCGGCGCCGTACTTATTCATTGGAGTGTGGGGCCTAAGGTATTGGAGAATAATTCTCAACGTGTTTTCTTTGCGGTCTTCCATTCCATTTCTGCTTTTTGCAATGCTGGCTTTTCTACTTTGTCGGAAGGGCTCTACACCGAGAAGATTCGCTTTAACTACACCCTACAAATTATTATTGGCGGATTAATTGTGCTGGGTGGCATGGGCTTTCCCATTGTGTTCAATATCTTTTCCTCCATTCGCATCCGGACCATGAACTTTTTTCATAAGGCGTTAAAAATTCGAAAGCAAGAAAAATATGCACGCATCATTCACATCAATTCCCGTCTTGCTATTTATACCAGCGCCATACTTTTGGTCTTTGGTTTCGTTACCTATCTGCTTTTCGAACAGCATACTACACTAACGGAACATCCCACCACGTGGGGGAAAATAGTTACCGCATTTTTTGGTTCTGTTACGCCACGTACCGCTGGTTTCAATACGGTGAACTTATCGATACTAACGTTACCTACTGTGATGATCTATCTGTTGTTAATGTGGATAGGCGCATCACCGGGGTCCACCGGAGGTGGTATTAAAACAACAACCGCAGCCGTTGCCTTCTTAAACATTGGAAGTATTATTCGAGGAAAAAAAAGAACGGATGCATTCCACACGCAACTTTCGGAAAATTCTATCAACCGATCATTTGCCATTATCATGATTTCTCTCTTGGTCATTGGAACCGCCGTTTTACTTATTGGTGTAAAAGATGGAGATAAAGGTATGTTGCCCATTGCGTTTGAAGCCTTTTCGGCCTTTAGTACCGTAGGACTTACCTTGGGAATTACATCAGACCTTGGTGAAACCAGTAAAATGGTTTTAGTAGTGGTAATGTTTGTTGGACGTGTGGGTACGTTAACCTTGTTGATTGCTTTTGTCCGTCAGTCGGATGCATCCCACTATCATTATCCCAAAGAAGATATAATGTATTAATATTAATTTTATAGGTATGAAATTTATCGTATTCGGCCTTGGTAATTATGGTTCTTCACTCGCTACAAAGCTTGCCAGCCTCGGCCATGAAGTAATTGGTGTTGACAATAAAATTGAAATCGTTGAACGTTTTAAAGATACCATTACACACACTATTTCGCTTGATGCTGCGAGCCGTGAAGCGATGATGTCGTTGCCCTTAAAAGATATTGATGCCGCTATTGTAACCATTGGCGAGGATCCAGGAACGACTATTATGGTGGCGGCTTTATTAAAGCAGCTTGGTTGTAAACGCATTATTTGTCGATCTTTATCTCCACTTCAACAGACGATTTTGGAATCCATGAACATCAAGGAGTTCGTTTTTCCCGAAGCAGATGCTGCCGAACGCATGGCCTATAAACTTGACCTGAAAGGCACCATAGATTCATTCAAAATATCTGACGATTACCAACTGCTTGAAGTGGAAGTTCCGCGCCGCTATGTGGCAACCCAGGTAAGTGATATAGATTTTGTGACTGATCACGAGATTCAGTTGATTACCGTTATTCGAAGGGCAGAGGAAAAAAATATTTTTGGTGCCATACATCCTATTCGAAAAGTGATGGGCATCATTTCCACAGATATTGAATTGCAAAAAGGAGACAGTCTTTTACTTTTTGTTGAAAAAAAAAAACACGAAGACTTTATTGAATATTAGGACATGACATTTGCGGAAAAAATAATTCGGTTCAATCAATCACTTGCTATCGATGCCGTCCTTCCAGAAGGGGTTGGGGTTTTGCATCCGTTCAAAGACGAAGCGGCCTTCACCATCACAAAAAAATTTTACACTAAATTCTATTCCGACAACGCTGCACGAACGATGATCCTTGGTATTAATCCCGGGCGGTTTGGTGGTGGTGTAACGGGAGTACCCTTCACCGATCCCATTAAACTTGAAAAATTTTGCGGTATTGAAAATCCATTTCAGAAAAAACCAGAGCTATCAGCAGATTTCATTTACCAAATGATTGAAGCGTATGGTGGGGCCGAAATATTTTATTCCAAATTCTACATCAGTGCCATATCGCCATTAGGATTTACCAAAGACGGCAAAAACCTCAACTATTACGACATCCGCTCCCTTCAAGACTCCATTCAATCTTTTATAATAGAGTCACTACAAAAACAATTGGCATTTGGTGTCCATACCGAAGTGTGCCTATGCCTCGGTGAAGGCGAAAACTTCAAGTATCTCAACAAACTCAATAAAGAACATTCCTTTTTCAAAAAAATAATTCCACTTCCGCATCCGAGGTTTATCATGCAATACAGAAGGAAGCGGGTTGATGAGTATGTTGGAATTTATCTGGAAGCCATGAGTTTCTAGCTGCGAGCTGCGAGAAGATCAGGTGTCTCTCTAAACTCGTAGCTCAAGGCTCGCAGCGTGATCAAGCACTCAAATTTTCACTTACCTTTACTATTCATGACAAGCGAAGAAGAACTTCTAAAAACCCTTGACCTTATTCGGATAGAAAAGCAGGCGGACCTTGAGCTGTACAGGCAGAAGGTGTTGAACACGCCGCTGCATCGAAAGACCAAAGAAGGAATTTGTTGGTATCCTATTCGCGTGAAGCGGCATTACATTGGTACGGGCGAGCGTGTGATCATGGAAATTGAACGCACTACAGAATTGGATCAGCCCCATGTTTTTGGTTCGGGAAAAGTAGTAAGTGTGTTTTCGAATGCCAACCATAAAGCCGATCAAAATCATACGGGCGGTGTGATCAATTACGTACGTGACAACACCATGCTCATCACC
>JBBRKB010000195.1:0-7176 GCA_038218385.1 Cytophagales bacterium
GATCCGCATTTTATTTGTTGCGCTTACATTCTTTTACGGAATGGGTATTGTCTTCTACCTCATCCTGTGGATCATTCTGCCCGCAGCACGGTCGCTTACAGACCGCATTCAAATGCAAGGTGAACCCGTTACGTTATCGAAAAATGAATCCAACATAAAAAAGGAATTGACAACAGAGGAAGGCGAAGAGAGCGCATTAGTAAGAATTCTTTTATTTCCTTTTCGTGCGCTGGCTTGGGCAATAACAGGATTAGCAAAAATACTCAGACCTGTAATGGAAGTACTCCGTGTATTTGCGGGCATTCTTATTATCCTGTTTGCGTTGTCACTGATACTCGGTGCCATTATTGGATTTGGCGCCATCATCGGGCTCTTTGCTTTTCCATGGTCAGGAAATATGGGCCATGGCATGATGGGCTTTCCAATGGAGTCAATACAAAATATGATACCGGGATGGATGGGCGTAGCTGCTTTTTTTGCCGCCATAATTCCATGCGTTTTCATTCTCTTGCTTGGGTTTACCATTATTAACAACAAAGGCGTAATCAATGCTTCCATTGGTTGGATGATGTTCATCGTTATGTTGTTGAGTATCGTGTCACTTGCTATTGGCATTCCTAAAATAGCCTTCAACTTTAAACAAGATGGGGAGTATAAAGTAGAACAGAATTTTAATCTCGATAACCACCTTCCTGTTTTCAAAGTAAACGAGGTAGGCATAGATGAATATGATGGGGCGCGCCTCACGTTAAAAGGACATGCAGAAAGCAGATTAAAATTGGTTCAATATTATGAAGCGCAAGGTCCCACAAGGCAAAATGCCATTGAGAATGCACAGCTGGTAGATTACCATGTGTACCAAAATGATTCCATCGTTACCTTCGATTCCAACATCTCGTTCCGGAAGGAAACTCCATTCAGGGCACAGCGGTTAAACATGACGTTGTACATTCCATACAATCAGCCCTTTGTTATGGACGCCGGTTTTAGCAGGCTGATTTCGCAGTATGTAAAGCATGAATACAATGATGGCTTCGTGTGGAACATGACGGAAGACGGCCTTGAATGCCTCACGTGCCATGATCCTTCGGAAGAAAATAAAGAGGAAAAAACCCAACTCAATGATCTGTCTGATTTTGATGAAATAGATGTGAGCGGAAAATTTGATGTCAACGTAAGACAGGGCGATAATTTTAAAGTAGAATTGACTGGACCATCAGAAGAAAGAGAAAAATATAATGTGTACCGCTCAGGACGCACCCTGGTGATCGACTATGCCGGCAAAAAGAAATTCAACTTCAACCTGAAAGAGTTTAATGTAGAAGAAGTCCGTATCACCATTACACTTCCAAGCTTGCAACGCATAAAAGCAACAGGCTATGGCTCGTTTAGGTTTGAAGACATGTTGCACACCATCGACAATATGGAGATAGAAGCAACGGGTCCGGTAAAACTTCGTGGCAGTGTCAATACTGAACACCTCGTCATCAACTTGAACGCGAGTGCGCAAGCCGACCTGACAGGAAGAGCAAGCTCGATGAATGCCGATGTTACATTCGCCTCCAAGCTTGATGCCTATCAACTGGAAGTGCAAGATGCCGTGGTAGAAGCAAACGGTGCTTCCTCTGCCAAAGTCCATGTAACCCACAACCTTGAAATTGAGGAAGGGGTTGCCAGTGACATTGATTACAGAGGCAATCCTACCGTTATTAAAAATGAATAGGTAAAATAATGTAAACGGCCGCATCTTGAGTGGCCGTTTACATTTTATAGTATATCGGTCACACCCTTTTATTCTACCGATAAAAAAGACTAACTTTTAGTAATGAAATTTGTCGTACATGCCATACTTCTGGTTGGGTCTTCGCTTATTTGTTTTAATACCCATGCACAACGCCAAGGAATCAAAGGCCAGGTATTCTGGCTTGATGGAAACAAAATGCCCGGTGTGCGAACTGAAACCGCCCCTACATTAGGGATTCAAAGAGAAATCTTCCTTTATAAACTCACCACACTCCAGGAAACAAACCAGGAGAATGCACCCTTTTTCTCCAACATCACAAGTGAACTTGTCACAAAAATGAAAACCAAAAAGGATGGCTCTTTTAAAATAAAGCTGCCGCCGGGCGCCTATTCGTTGTTTATCCAAGAACCGAAAGGGCTTTTTGCCAACGTGTTCAATGCCAATAGTGAAATCAACCGCGTTGATGTGAAGGATAAAAAATTTACATGGGTATCCATCACAGTCGATTACGAAGCAGCGTATTGATAAATTTATAATACCCATGCAACCCTCGGGGTTCATGCTGCGTCTTGCCAGTGTTACATACCTAATGAAGCTGAAAATTTACCGGTCAGGAGAAAACGATTTGATTGAGGGTTGTCGCAAGCGTGCTGCTAGCGCTCAGCGTGACCTATACAATCTTTATGCCCCTAAGATGTACACGGTGGGATATCGATATGTTAAAAATCCCATGGAGGCAGAAGACATTCTTGTTACATCCTTCACAAAAGTTTTTGAACGCATTGATCAATTTAAAGGAGAAGGGAGTTTTGAAGGATGGTTGCGCAGGATTGTGGTAAACGAGGCGCTGACTTTCCTAAGAAAAAACCGATCGATGTACTTGGAAACAGAAATTGAACAAGCAGATCGGGAACCGGATTATTCGCAGCTCCATAATCAATTGGAAACAGAAGACCTTCTTCGTGTGATACAGGAACTTCCAGCAGGCTACCAGATTGTTTTTAATATGTATGCCATTGATGGCTATTCACACAAAGAGATTGCCGATCACTTAGGCATCAGCGAGAACACGTCAAAATCACAACTCAGCAGAGCCAGATCCTATCTACAAAAAATGTTGGTCGATTATGACTACATGTCAACAAAAAAAGTAAGCAACGATGAAGCAACCAGATAATTTTTTCAAAACAAAATTAGAGGGAATGGAATTACCTGTTCCTGATGGCGCCTGGAATAAAATAGAAGCAGCCACCCGATCAAAAAAGAAATCCATTTGGTGGATGCGCATCGCAGCATCACTCCTATTGATATGTGCCGCCCTTGGTTTGATATGGAAATTGAACAATCAAAACGTATCCGTAGAGCCGATAGCCCAAAAGAAAACTACAGCACCAACCCTAAAAGAAACTCCGGTCATAGAAAAACAGAATGATGAAAGGACTGCTGATAAAAAGCGTCTCACTGCTGACATTGACACGCTTACCACTCCTAAAGCAACTCACACATTTCTGAAAAAACAATCATCAGTAGACGTTCACATAGAAACAGCAAGCGTTCCATCAAAATCAAATGAAAGTCTGAATGAAGAGAAATCGTCTGATGAAATTTTAGAAACAAAAATCACCGCCGTTGATCCTTCGCCTGCTGATACAAATACTTCTGTAGCATCAAATTTCAAATTGACCATTGAAGCTGCGGAAGTCAATCAAAAATATTTAAAAAAATCAATTGCAGAAGCAACTCCTGATATCAAAAAAACATCTGGTATTCAAAAGCTGCTTGACAAAGCCAACGATCTGAAACATGATCAGGATCCGTTTGGTGAGCTTCGCGAAATGAAAAACGAAGTTCTTGCTTTGGGCATAGCAGCCAACAAGAAAAATGAACAAAACAAATAACCAGAAAATGAAAACGATGTTACGGGTGGGATTGCTTATGCTGGCAACATTAACAGTAAAAGCGCAAAACGAAAAGGGTGACACAGTAGTTGTGAAGCTAGCCAACACAAGCCAGGTGGTCTTTACGATGCACGACCGCGCAGATGTTGAACTCTTAAAACAATATGATTTCCAAAGTTTGTTCAATGATATTATCACAAAAATTGAAAAGAGCGATACCGCTAAGGTAGATGTACCTGTTGTCATTACCACGGAAGAAGAAGATGATGATGATGATGAAAACTGGAGCCTGAAGAGTGGAGAAGGAGATAAAGGCGATGAGGATTGTGAGGGGAATTGGAATTGGGGCAAAAAACACAAGGGTAAAAACAGAAGAACCAAACAATCTTTCAACTTTGATTTGGGCACCAACAACTATTTATCCAACGGAAAATTTCCGGATGGCGATAATGCTTTGTATACCGTCAGGCCATGGGGATCGTGGTATGTTGCTGCCAACTCCATTCAGCGCACACGCATATCTAACAAGGTTTTCCTCGAATGGGGGCTTGGTGTAAGCTGGTATAATTTCAAATTCCAAAATGATAAAACCATCATCTCAAAAGATGATAATGGTCTTAATTTTTCCTTAGATCAGCGTGATGTCAATTCTATAAAAAGCAAATTGACAGTGAGCTATATCAACGCATCACTGGTACCGGTAATTGATTTCGGTGGCGACAGCAAGAAGGCACGTGTGTGGGGAGGTTATCATAATGGCTTTCGCTTAGGTGTTGGTCCGTATGTTGGCTATCGCATGGGCAGTCATACCAAAATGGCATACAAGGATGATGGCTCGCGCGAGAAGGACCACAATAGAGATAATTTTTACCTGGAGAATTTTCGTTACGGCGTCCGTGCTCAAATTGGCTATCGCTCCACCGATATCTTTATCAACTATGACATGAATGATTTGTTCATTGCTGGTAAAGGACCACAAGTGAATGCCATTAGCTTTGGGGTAATCTTTTAAATAGTTATGAGTTTTGAGCTGCGAGCGAGAACTGTTTGCAAATATTGATGTAAAAATAAAGGTCTGCTAACACAGACCTTTATTTTTGTAATGTTATGGTGCAGAACAAATGTCGTTGACTTAAGCTTTTAAATCAATTTTGTTAAGCACCACGTTGCGCTCATCTTTCTTCAATTTTAAATCGTGGCAGACTTTACGGGGCGTTGGCCAAAAGACGGAATAGAAAACTAATTGTGTTCCAAACAGAGCAATAAATAACTGGTCTTTCATTAAATAAAAAGCCAACACCAGCACATAGGAAGCGGCGCATAAGATAAAAAACTGGAGGATGAGCATGGATGCATACTGCTCCAATCGATCATTTAGGCTTACAAGGATTCGTATGTTAATCAACCGTTTTCTTCGGATCCATTGGGCTATAAAGATCAAGAGTAAAAATGACATGATCGCCAGACTCAACATGGGCGATAAAACAATGACCTTCACAATGCTGGCATAATTTTCCAAATACAAGTAGGTGAAGATAAGCAAGGGTGGAAGCAGCGCGAGGTACAATAAATTGTGAAGTTTATAAAAGTATGCTCGCAAGGAATTAAACTTCATTTTATATTAGCGGCGGTTTCATCCAAATATGTCCAAACATAGTAACAGTTTGTTGCATATTTTATATATTTTTGAAAGATTTACAAACAGTTATGTCAGAGTCCTTAGCTAATTTATCCAGAAAAGAACAAGTGATCAGAAAAGCGGCAGAGCTTTTCCGCGAAAAGGGATATGCAGCTGCCTCCATGCGCGATCTTGCTCAAATGCTTGGCATTGAAGCAGCAAGTCTCTATTCACACATTAAGTCTAAAGAGGAAATTCTACGCACGCTCTGTTTCGATATGGCTGCGGAGTTTAGAAGCTCACTCAATGAAGTGGAAGATCAAAACATAACCGCTGCTGAGAAATTAAGAAAGGGTATCATCGGCCACATTCAGGTAATGGCGCGTGATCTTACGGCATCTGCCGTCTTTATGAATGAACACCGCCACTTGAGCCAGCCCTATTTGAGGGACTTCTTGTTACTCAGAATCAATTATATAAACCGGTTTAAAAAAATTATTGAATTCGGTGTGCAAAATGGCGAGTTCAAGGATACCATAGATAAAAAGCTCGCTGTGATGACTTTGTTTTCATCCCTTAATTGGATGCCGATGTGGTATGATCCGGGCAGTGCGATCGAACCGGTGCAATTGGGTATCGAATTGTCAGACATGCTGGTGAACGGGCTTAAAAAGACATAGGCTAATTCAGGTTTACATGAGGGCCAGCCATCAACTGTACTTCTTTCCAAATGATTCTAAGCGCTTCTGTGGGCGAACCAAAATAACTTTTTAGATACACCAGCGTGCTGCTATCCTCTGGTAATTCATTGTTCATCCACTTCACGATATCATCCCCCATCAGGAAAATTTCATGACTATGAAACCTCGGGTAATACCGGCTCAGGATATCAAGGGTCCATATAAGATTAATGTATGTCACGTTTTTAACTCGTTATTTTTTAGTTGCACCTGCACTTAGCTAGTATACCCAAAACGTTTTTTTGGGTAACCACTTTAACATTTACAGAAGAAATTTGGTTTTAAAATCTCTCGTTTCAATTTAATATGCTATCATAAAGCTCAAAATTCATTGGAAACCTTACTCAAATGACTTTACAGGCCATTGCCTGAAAACCTAAAAAGACCAATGCTCGTATTTTGCACTGTAAGCATAGCAATGAAAAAACTGAATTTTTATCTACTTATTGGGATCACCTTCTTTGGCATGGTTTCATTACGTTGTAGCAAAACCCAAAATGAATCTACGGTTAACACAAATTTCACCAAACTAGACTCTTTGACCGATCGGTACCTGGAAATGCGCGACAGTATGTTCAAGGCGTGGAATATTATAATAATGGATGAAAACAAGAAGTTTAAAGCCATGCACAGTGTCGTTCATGAACTCATGTATTCAGGGCAAGAAGATAAAGGCGAACTGGTAGACCTTGAGCATCGGCTCAATGAATTGCACTTAACCGAACTTGAACCCGAAACGCTTGAAAATCCTGATCAACTTGAAGAATACGATTTTGCAGTTAACTCCTTGGTGACTGAAGTGATATCCCTGGGTGAATCACACTCTACATTCTCCTACAACCAAACCTTACAAAAACTAATTGAAGATATACGTGTGCGCGACCAACGGGTGGAAATGAACCGAGCCAATTACGATTCCATTACGTCCGCATTCAATCAACTCCTCATCAACAACAAATCGATGCTGAAAGCAATCGACCACACGGATTCACTAACCGTAAGACCACTTTTTGGCTCGGTACCCGAGTAATCACCGCCAGCTCTTCTTATGTAACTTCCAATCACTTATAATCCTAGGCATGATTCTAATTTGCCAGCCCATCATCTTCCTTACTTCAAACGCTCTTCATTCTCTATCCCTTCTGCATTTTTCAGCAGTATAGTTTTTGTAGTTAC
>JBBRKB010000196.1:0-7108 GCA_038218385.1 Cytophagales bacterium
CTTCCCTTGATCTTCATAAACAAGATTCGTAAGGGCATTTAAACTATTAAACAAAAAGTGTGGGTTCACTTGATTTCGTAAAGCATCATATTTAGCTTCGATTCCTTCACGTTCAAATTTTTCTGCATTGATGGCCATTTGACGCCAGTTTAAAAAGAAGGAACGACTGGTCAACACGATGGTGATAAAAGTGGTTACGACAACGGTGAAGTAAACATTCGCAGTGACATTGCCCAATGAATAATGAGAAGCGGATTCAAATATCCACACCAATAACAAGACCGTGCTTACAGTGTAAACCAGCATGGAAAGGATACTCACAATCAACCGGGTGACGGGTTGTCTTTCCCACAACACAAAGCGATCTAATGCCGTATGCAGTGCGTCATTGCCCAACCACATGCTCAGCCAAATGCAAACTGAGTAAAGCGCTATAAAGACATAGTTATCAATGGAATGCAAACAGGCTCGGCAATAAATAAGCGGCATGAATGATCCGCCGATAACGCACACCCCAATTACGGGTAAATGATTTTTTAAATACTTTACTAAACCCATTTCATCAAAGATAATTACCTGATCTAACTTGGCAATGGTTTTAGCCATACCGAAGCGCTAAGCTTAAAAAATCATTTAGCCATCATTGGCATGCCTTTGCCATTTCCTCCGCTGTGGACTTGCCCCACGCGGGCGCTATCGGATTTTCAGATTTATAAGTGTTAAATTTTTCCAACGCCTTTGTGTTTGTATTGCACGCGTCAGTTGTGGCCGATCCGAAAAACTTTGCCGTACCAAACTGCATCTGCGACAACATGGCAAGCGCCCTTGGGTTTTCAGGATTAAGCGCTACGGCTTTGGCAAAGGCTGCTGTCGCGAGCTGTGAATATTTCTGTCCACGACTGGCAGGATCAACCGTTAACCGTATCATTTGAACAAATCCTTCGAGAGTGATTATCTCCGAATCTTCAGCCAATAACTTTTTGGCTTTCACCACTGCAGCCATTGCTTCATCGAGGTATGTATCTTTCATCGTAGCATCCGATTCTCTGTTTGCTATCATAAGATAGCCAAAGGCAATGTAGTATTGAGGTTCCCATTTATCCTTTTCAACATTTCCAATACGTTGCAAGGCATTGATCGCCTCTTGATACTCCTGTATGGAATTTGATGCGTAAAGTTTTTCAATGGTACTCTTCATGGTAGTAATGTATTTGCTGTCGTTCGCGTGAACATTAAGACTTATGACGATAAGGAGAAGTAACGTGCTAATGGTTTTCATAGTGTTTCAAATTATAGTTAGTAATTTTTAAGTGATTAAGATTAAATACCGTTGACTTAAGCAATTTGTTAACCTCTCCCTTCCCCTCTGCATGAGAGGAATATTAAGGAGTTTAAGTCACCGACATTGAATTAAGATTTATAAAGTCGGCAATTGATTTATGCTTTTATCTTTTGTGAGCGTTAGAAATATTCCAATGAATAAAAACCGTGGCGCTGGCTGTCCAATCGCGCGACTATTGTAATTACCTTGATCATTCTTGTTCTCGCTGTACTCGTAACCGAAAATATTTTTGCTACCCAAGAGGTTTGTAGCCGAAAAATAAATCACTAATTGTGGAACGGGTAGATATGCTACGTTCACACTCAAGTCGTGGTACGCCGGTGTCTTGCCTTCGTTGAAGCGATCTGTATTGGGATCGTTGTAAGGACGTCCGCTGGAGAATGAATACGTTGCACCAAACTGCGTTTTTAATTTCGTGAAAAAATATTTATACACCGCAGAGAAGTTATGCGCAGAAGCAAATGTTGGCGTTGCAGCGGTAGTGAAGTCTAGGTAATCACGCTCTGTATCAAGATAAGAATAGGAAATCCAATAATCCGTATTTTTAAATGTTCGGTTATCTCTCCAGAAGAATTCGAGGCCTTTGGCATAGCCATCACCATCATTGGTAAAATCTAGCGTGTTGGGTGCATACTTGATTAAGTTATGGTAACGCTTGTAATACACCTCTGCGCGAAATGTTCGATTGTTTTCAACCAATTGATAGCTGGCGATATAATGATCTGCTTTTTCAGGCGCAAGTGAACTGTTCAACTTGAGGTAATCATTCTTGGGTGACTGCCTGAATTTTCCATAAGCAAGGGAGAAGGTTCCATTGCCCCATGCGTTGTATGCAAGTGAGATGCGGGGATCAATCGAAAGTTGATGTTGTAAATTATTATGTTCCAGCCTTCCTCCGACACGAGTCACAAACCGATTGCTTGCTATGATGTCTCCTTCAGCGAATGCTGCTGTGATTACTTCGTTATATTGATTTGAAAAAGTTGGAGAATTAGTTGAACTAATAACCTGCTCATAATCACGTTTGATAATTTCAACCCCTGTCTTCAACTCAAACTGGTCGCTGATCGATCCTTCAAATACAGTCTTGGCATGTAGGCCACGATCAGTTTCCACACTGGATAAAGAAACTACTGCATCATTTTTAATGTAGTTATAAGAAAGCCCGCCACGTACCAGCCAATTTTCGCTCAGTACATTTCTAAAGGCTGCGTTGATGTAGCGAAAGTCATTCGTCAAATCATACGATTGCTTCTTTGCATAATCATCTATATCATGATTGTATAAGGAGAAATTTGTTCGGTTAAAATTTCCAAACACTTTAACAATTCCCTTTTCACCTACATCATGACTAAAGGTTCCGCTGGCCTGAACAGCAACGGGAGGTTTGATCCAGTCGATCTCCTGGTTAATGAGATTGAAGTAGGGGCGAATGTTGGTATACTGTATTTTTCCAGCAGCCGATGCATGATCCCAAACATGCGCATGTGCAACATCGCCCCCGAGCGAGAGCAATCCAAAATCAGTTCGTGTGCGCTCTGCTTTATCACGTGAGTCTAATACAAGTGCTGATGAAAGTGCTTGGCCATATTCCGCAGAATATCCACCTGTGCTAAAACTTGTGCCTTTAAACATGAAGGGAAGAAACCTTCCGCGCGATGGTGTATTGGGAGCTGAAGAATTGTACGCATCCAACACCATCATACCATCAACAAAAGTACGTGCCTCATTGCCATCACCCCCACGCACGAAGAGCCTTCCACTTTCACCAACCTTTTGCGTGCCCGGTAATGTATTAAGAGCACCGGCAATGTCAGCAGTAGCACCAGCAGTTGTAGCAATATCAAGGGGTTTAAAAATAGTTCGTCTCGATTCATCGCTTGCTCCGAAAGAACCTGCGGTAATGGTGACAGCCTGCAACTCATTCACTTCTTCTTTCATAACAGATGTTATGGTCAGTGATTTACCATTCAGCTCAATCGTTCTTCTAAATTCTTTATACCCAATGAATTTCACGATCAGGTTTTTCATTCCCGTTTCATTAGTGCTAAATTCAAACCCACCCTTTTCATTGGAGGTAGTGCCGTCATAGGTATTTTCCAAAAAGATATTGGCACCGGGTATGGCTTCCCCCTTCACATCTGTAACATTACCTGAGATGATGGTTTGTGCGTGTATTAAATTCACAATCAACAAGAGCAATAGTGTAAAGATTAATTTCATTTGATGTTCATTGATAGTTGATAAAAATGCGGTGATTCATGCGCTGCGTTAGTAATTAGATCTCGGTGTGATTTTGTGAATACACGCGTAAGGTGAGGCGGCTGAGTATTTTTATAAAAAATGAGTTACTGAACTGTCGAATGCACGGGAAGAGTTGTCAGAATTGCGTATCGCGTTTTTTACTTTGGAAGTTATATTGGATAAAGAGTGTCTGTATTTTGCCAATTCGCCCCTGTGGCATTCTCACAGATTGGCTTATTTTTGCCATTCGTATTATTAATGAACCGACCAAAATGGCTGAATACACCAAAGACGAGATCAAGAACATAGAGAAGAAGTGGCAGGACGAATGGGAAAGAAGTCAGCTCTATCATGTTGAAATCGACCCAACCAAGCCTAAATACTATGTTTTGGATATGTTCCCGTACCCCTCTGGAGCGGGACTTCATGTAGGCCATCCTCTTGGATACATTGCCTCCGATATTGTTGCGCGTTATAAAAGGTTAAAAGGTTTCAATGTACTGCACCCTATGGGGTTCGATTCGTTTGGATTGCCCGCCGAGCAGTACGCCATTCAAACGGGTCAGCATCCTGCGGTGACAACAGCAAAAAACATTGAGACCTATAAGCGACAACTGCGCCAGATAGGTTTTTCATTTGACTGGGCACGCGAAGTACAAACCAGTGATCCGGATTTTTACAAATGGACACAATGGATATTCATGCAACTGTTTAATGCCTGGTATAATAAAGACATTGGTGAAGGTGGTGCTGCAGAATCGATCGATACGCTTATTCAAATGTTTGAACAAAATGGGAATCAAAAAGTAAACGCCGTTTGTGATGAAGATGCCATTTCTTTCACCGCTACAGAATGGAAAGCCTGTGATGAAAAAGGGAAAGAAAATATTTTACAAAAATACCGCATAGCGTACTTGTCGGAAACGATGGTAAACTGGTGCGCAGCGCTGGGCACGGTATTATCCAATGATGAAGTGAAAGACGGTGTGAGCGAACGCGGGGGACATCCCGTTGAACGGTTAAAGATGTGGCAATGGAGCATGCGCATCTCAGCGTACGCAGAACGATTACTTAAAGGCCTTAATACTATTGACTGGCCAGAGCCTGTGAAAGAAATGCAACGCAACTGGATTGGCAAGAGCGTTGGCTGTGAGCTCGATTTTAAAGTCGCAGATTTTGATGAGACCATTAAAGTTTTCACCACACGTATCGATACGATCTACGGTGTCACTTTCATGGTGCTTGCCCCTGAACATGAATTGGTAAATAAAATTACAACAGAAGCGCAGCGCGAAGAAGTCGAAAAATATATTGATGTAGCGAAGAACCGCTCGGAGCGCGAACGCATGAGTGAAGTGAAACGTGTGTCAGGTATATTCACAGGTGCGTATGTTATAAATCCATTCAACAACGAGCGCGTACCCATTTGGATTGCCGACTATGTATTAGCAGGCTATGGCACGGGCGCTGTTATGGCTGTGCCTTCAAGTGATACACGCGATTACGCTTTCGCGAAACATTTTTCATTGTCTATCATAGATGTGTTGGAAGGTTCAAACAGCGACATCACGAAAGATAACTTTGATCCGAAGTCAGGCACGATGATCAACTCCGGATCACTCAATGGAATGTTGTGGAGTGATGCCATCGAAAAAGCATTAGACAAAGTAGAAGAGCTGGGCATCGGCAAACGAAAAATCAATTACCGTATTCGCGATGCCATCTTTGGCAGACAACGCTATTGGGGCGAACCCTTTCCGGTGTATTACAAAGATGGTCTTCCACATTTAGTTGATGAAGATGATCTTCCCATAACCTTACCCGAGATTGACGAATATAAACCCACTGAAAGTGGTGAGCCACCATTAGCGAGGGCTAAAGGCTGGAGTTATAACCATAAAGGTGCAGCTCACCCCTTCGAGCTCACCACCATGCCGGGTTGGGCGGGCTCAAGCTGGTACTGGTTCCGTTACATGGATCCAAAAAATGAAGATGCATTTTGTAGCAAAGAAGCCGAGTCTTATTGGCAAGACGTAGACCTTTACATTGGTGGATCGGAACATGCAACAGGACACTTACTTTACTCACGCTTCTGGTGTAAAGCCTTGAAAGATCTTGGCTTTGTAAAAGAAGAAGAGCCGTTTAAGAAGATGATCAACCAGGGTCATATTCAAGGGGTTAGTGCATTTGCTTATGGATTTGGAGTAGGTGTTAAAGTAGAAAATCCTGAAGCTATTACTCAAGCTATTAAAAGTGGCGCCAAACTTTTGAAAAAACATATCATTCCTAAACAATCATTCGATAGAGCAGTGAAAGGTGAATATGACTCGCTTGTTAAGAAAATAATTGATGCTAGGCTTGCTGATTTAGGTGCTTACGGCTTACAAGTTTCATTGAATAAAGAGCTCACAACCTTTCTACCTTTCAATATCGATGTTGACTTTGTTAATCCTACCACTAATGAACTCGATATTTCAGAGTTTGAAAAAAGTCATCGGTATTTTGGATTAGGAATAGACGAAATCGTTTTAGATGAGAATAACAAATACATCTGTGGTCGAGAGGTTGAGAAAATGTCCAAGTCCAAATACAATATTGTCAACCCGGACGATATTGTATCCAACTATGGCGCAGACACTCTTCGTATGTACGAAATGTTCCTCGGTCCTTTAGAGTTATCCAAACCCTGGAATACGAACGGCATTGATGGTGTGTACAAATTCCTTAGAAAGTTTTGGAACCTGTTTCATGATTCAACCGGAACTTTCATTGTGAGTGATGCTGAAGCTACAAAAGAAGAATTAAAGGCCCTTCATAAGACGATCCGAAAAGTGGAAGATGATATTTCGAAGTTTTCCTTCAATACATCGGTAAGTGAGTTCATGATCTGCGTAAACGAATTGATGGCGTTGAAATGCAACAAGCAAAGCATCCTTGAACCTTTGGTTGTTGTGCTCTCTCCTTATGCGCCACACATTACAGAAGAGCTTTGGGAGAAGCTTGGTCACTCAAACTCTGTTCACTTTGCTACCTTTCCTAAGTTTGAAGAAAAGTATTTAATCGAAAGTTCGTTTGAATATCCAATCTCCATTAATGGTAAAGTAAGAGCAAAAATGAATTTCGCATTAGACATGCCGAATGACGATATTGAAAAACTGGTGGTTGCTTCAGAGATTGTGCAGAAATGGTCGGAGGGAAAAGAACCTAAGAAGGTAATTGTTGTTCCTGGCAGGATCGTGAATGTCGTGCTTTAAAGTATCGTTCAGAAATTTCTAAACCCCGAATGTGTAGAGCGAATGTGAATGCAAAGCTCAAAGTATTCCTTCGTCAAGGGCATTGCCACGGAATTTTAAACGCAGGAATAAATTGAAGCTCAGACCCATTCCTCGCAATGAACTGTGTTTAAAAACAAACTTTCATGCACAAAAATCTTGGCACAATTGATTTTATCAACGGGTATATACATCTGTCAATAAAGAGATAAATGAGTTTTTAAAGCCATAGGGCTTACCAAAAAAAGTA
>JBBRKB010000197.1:0-7064 GCA_038218385.1 Cytophagales bacterium
GTGCTTGTCTTCTGCACATTTTCCACCTTCTGGCTAAGCCTGTTATTGGGATACATGACACTCATTAATCAAGGCGTAAGTGAATGGAGTTTCTTAGGTGGTGGACTTGGATATGCATTGGCAGAGGTGTTTCACAGTATGTTTGGATGGGGCACATTTTTGTTTTTAATACTTTCCCTTTTTATTTTCATCATCTTCTACTTCAATGTGACTGCCATCAATATGTTTCAACCTAAAGATCCAAAGCCCATGGGAGTGGATGCGCTTGATGATACATTGGTGTCTACCTATACAGATGAGAAAGATAACTGGCCAGAGATGGTGGTAAAAACGGATGAGGCAACACCTATAATGGATCAACAGGCAAAGGTTGAATTGCCAAAAGATGAAATAGATAAAAAATTATCGGGTGCCGTTGAGCTTCCGCTAGATATTGAGAAACCAGCAAAGAAGAAAGAGCCATCTCAAGAGCCAGTGTTTACAGTTGAAGAGGCCACTGAAACAGATAAGCTCGCAGAACAATTGGTTGAGGAGCACGGCGCATATGATCCTACATTGGAATTACGCGGCTATAAATTTCCACCTCTTGATTTGCTTCGTGAATATGAAACAAGCAAAATACAAGTAACACCCGAAGAGCTTAATCAGAACAAGGATAAGATTGTTGAGACGTTGATCAATTTTAAAATTGGTATACAAAGCATCAAAGCGACCATTGGCCCTACAGTGACATTGTATGAAATTGTGCCGGATGCGGGTGTAAAGATTTCCAAAATAAAAAATCTTGAGGATGACATCGCGTTGAGCCTGGCTGCTTTGGGGATCCGTATCATCGCGCCCATTCCCGGCAAGGGAACCATTGGTATTGAAGTGCCAAACAAAAACCGCGAAATGGTCAGCATCCGTTCTGTGCTGGCAACCGAACGTTTTCAAAAAAGTGATATGGAACTCCCTATCGCATTGGGCAAAACGATTTCGAATGAAGTATTCGCCATCGACCTTACCAAGATGCCTCACTTGTTGGTAGCAGGTGCAACAGGCCAGGGAAAATCGGTGGGACTAAATATTATATTGGCATCACTGTTATACAAAAGACATCCGTCTCAACTGAAATTTATTCTTGTTGACCCCAAGAAGGTTGAGATGTCGTTGTTCAGCAAAATTGAAAGACATTATCTGGCCAAACTTCCCAACACGGAAGAAGCGATCATCACGGATACCAAGAAAGTTGTTCATACACTCAACTCCCTGTGTATAGAAATGGAAAACCGGTATGAGATGCTTAAAGATGCCGGGGCGAAAAACCTGCGTGAGTATAATGCTAAGTTTATCGCACGAAAGCTCAATCCAAAAGAAGGACATCGTTTCCTTCCTTACATTGTGCTCATTATAGATGAGTTGGCCGATTTGATGATGACTGCAGGAAAAGAAGTGGAAACGCCAATAGCGCGTCTGGCACAACTTGCGCGTGCCATTGGCATTCACCTGGTGGTGGCCACTCAGCGACCATCGGTGAATGTGATCACCGGTGTGATCAAAGCCAACTTCCCCGCTCGTTTGTCATTCAGGGTTATATCTAAAGTTGATTCCCGAACTATTCTCGATACCGGAGGCGCTGATCAACTGGTGGGCATGGGCGACATGTTGCTATCAACAGGCTCTGATATTATTCGACTCCAGTGTGCTTTCATCGATACCCCAGAAATTGAAAAGGTGGTGGACTACATTAGTTCACAGCGAGGGTATGAGTCTGCTTATATGCTTCCTGAATTTGAGGGGGATGAAGTGAGCGGAGCCAATAGTGTGGATCTTTCTGAACGTGATGCACTTTTTGAAGATGCGGCCAGATTAATTGTGCTGCATCAGCAGGGAAGTACGTCACTTATCCAAAGAAAGCTTAAATTAGGGTATAATCGCGCGGGAAGGCTCATCGATCAGTTAGAAGCTGCTGGCATTGTGGGGTCTTTTGAAGGAAGTAAGGCTCGAGAAGTCTTGATTAAAGATGAACTAAGTTTGGAACAATTGTTGAATAGCTTGAAAGAAAAGCACGGACTCTCTTAAGTTTGCACTCATTTATTATTAATGTAATCCACCAACATGAAGTATTTCTGTAGTATTCTATTCTCTCTTATTCTCATCCCTTCAGCTCAGGCGCAATACGATCCCAAAGCCTTGGAGATTCTGGACGCCATGAGCAAAAAATATAAAGCCATTGATGCTTTTGAAGCCAATATTTCATACACGCTTACCAATGAAATTGATAAGATCAACGAAGAATTTAAAGGCAAGATAACGGTGAAGGGTGATAAATTTAGGTTGGCTCTTCCTGAGCAGGAAGTGATTAACAACGGTACTACATTGTGGACGTACCTCCCCGATGCGAAAGAAGTGAACATCGATAATTATGATCCTTCTTCTGAAGACATCAATCCATCCAAAATTTATGATTTATACAAAAAAGGTTTTAAATATTTGTATTTGAAGGATGAAACAGAAGCGGGTGTGCTGTGTGAAGTAGTGGATCTAGTGCCGGAGAAAAAGGATTCTCAATATTTTAAGATCCGGATGAACATTGGCAAAAAGGATAAGAGCATAAAAAGCTGGACGATGTTTGATAAAGGAGGCAACCGGTACACATACTCCATCACCAAGTTTGTTCCCAATGTGAAGGTAGAAGATTCATTTTTTAGTTTTGATACAAAAAAATATCCCGGCGTGGAGGTCATTGATCTTCGATAAGGTCGATGATTCTAGAAATAAAAACAGTAAGGCAATTCTACAGCGGAATTGCTTTTTTATTTTACAGGGTCTACAAACGAAACCTATTCTTATTAATTTTGTCTCATGGATAAGAAACAATTAGTTGAGCAGATAAAGAAGAAAGAAACCTACTTATGTATTGGGCTCGATACCGACCTTGAAAAAATACCGAAGCATTTGCTCACCGAGTCTGATCCTATTTTTGAATTTAATAAGCAAATCATTGAAGCAACTCATCAACATTGTGTTGCCTATAAACCAAACATTGCCTTCTATGAAGCGCTTGGTCCTAAAGGATGGGAGAGTCTTCAAAAAACACTCGATTATATTCCAAAAGATATTTTTACCATAGCCGATGCCAAGCGGGGCGACATTGGAAACACGTCAGCGCTCTATGCGCGCGCCTTCTTCAAGCAAATGAATTTTGACTCTATCACTGTGGCACCCTACATGGGTGAGGATTCTGTAAAACCCTTTCTTGAATTTATAAATAAGTGGGTGATCTTGTTGGCACATACCTCCAATATGGGTAGCGCTGATTTTCAATTGTTATCATCGAAGGATAGCGGAAGGACACTGTATGAAGAAGTGATTTTGAAATCACAGCAGTGGGCAGATTCAAACCAGATGATGTATGTGGTGGGTGCAACACAAGCCGATAAAATGAAGAGTATACGCGCACTGGCACCGGATTATTTTTTCCTTGTTCCGGGTGTAGGCGCACAGGGAGGTGATTTGGAAATGGTTTCAAAACAGGGCATGAACAACGAATGCGGATTGTTGGTAAATTCCTCGCGCGCGATACTTTATGCTTCGAAGGAAAAGGATTTTGCGCAAGTGGCTAAGCGCGAGGCGGAGAAGGTTTCACTGGAAATGAAATCTTACCTTCATACGTATGGCCGTCTCTAAATTTAACGACTCATTATTATTAGCTTCAAAATTTCCTACGTAACTGTATGTTACAGATTTCTCAGATATTTTTAATGCGATCTTTAAAACAGAATCATTTCAAATACGCCGGAAGCGGAATGCCATCACGTAGCAGAGCATCTGCAATCGGTACAGACTTCTCTATTTTCAACGGGACAACTCCTGCCCATACATCCAACGCATAATCAGCTTCATCATCTTTCGGATCACCTGTTCTTACTTTGGCTGATGCTTCTTCAATCGCGAAAGAAATCACCATGGTTTCTTTCCATTCATTAGCTGACGGCTGACGAATATCATTCCACCGTCCAGGTTGTATTTTGTTTGTGAACAGTTCAAGTGCTTTATACATTTCATCAGCATCCGTAACTTTTTCTGGTTTGGAAAAAATGACAACGGATCGATAGTTCACAGAGTGGTGCATTGCCGAACGGGCAAGTACGAGTCCATCCATTAGCGTTGCACTTAAACACACAGTTGGTTTTCTGGAAGCTAATTCACGCATGTAAAAACTTCCCACTGATCCATGAATGTAAACTTTGTCACCCATGCGCACAACGCCGGTTGGAATTTGAAAGGGTTCGCCTTCTTGTACATATGCCAACGTACAAAATAGTGCTTCGTCTAATATGGAATAGACAACATCCTTATCATACACGCCGCGCTTGGCAAGTCGTGTGATTTTGGTTTTATCCGTAATAGGAAAATTTTCCATGTCTATTGAGAATTATTTTGACTTGATGATATAATTCCATCCAAAGGTATCGTCTTCTATACCCATGCGAATGTTGTTCAGTTTTTCTTTCACACGTAATTGAAAACTATCGGATGCCACTGCAGGCAAATGATATTCCTGATCTTTGAAACTAACAGAAGCAATGGGAGAAACAACAGCCGCTGTACCGGCGCCAAAAGCTTCAGTGAGTTTTCCTGAGGTAATTCCGTTGATCACTTCTTCAACGGATATGCGGCGCTGTTCAACCGTAACACCTAAAGAAGGAGCAAGATTAATTATCGTGTCTCGTGTAACGCCATCTAAGATTGATGTGCTAAGCGCAGGGGTTACTAAAACTCTATCGATAATAAACATGGCGTTCATCACACCTGCTTCGTCAATGTATTTATGTTCTTTTGCATCTGTCCAAAGAATTTGATCAAAGCCCTGCTCTCTTGCCAACTGCGTTGGGTAAAACGCACCGCCATAGTTTCCGGCACATTTAGCAAAACCGGCCCCACCTTCAGCAGCGCGCACATACGATTCTTCAATTTTTATCCGAACGGGATTACTAAAATAGGGCCCTACCGGACTTGTCATCAGTACATATGCATATTGATCTGAAATCTTTACCCCAAAACGCGACTCCGTTGCAAACACAACAGGGCGAATATAAAGTGACGAACCTTCAGAAGTCGGTATCCAATTCTGATCGAACTCAATCAAGGCATGCAAACTTTGAAGAAACATTTCTTCCGGTATGGTTGGCATGCACATCCTGGTCAAGGATTTATTTAATCGCTCACTGTGTTTTTGCGGACGGAAAATGCAGATGTCGCCATTCATATTCTTGAATGCTTTCATTCCTTCGAAAACGGATTGACCATAATGCAAGGCTAGCATGGCAGGAGTAAAGGCCATTTCACCGAAGGGCTTTATTTCCATATCACCCCACTGCGCTTTGTCATAGTTGACCACCAGCATGTGATCCGAAATATATTTTCCGAATTCAAGGTTGTTCCAATCAATATCGTTGATCCTTGATTTTGCTGTTCGCGCTGTGGCGATGGTGGTGGTTAAAACTGACATAATATGAATGTTAAAATAGAGAGTGTAAAGGTATTTTTAAGTATTTGATTATACATGGATTTTACTGTTTAGTGTGTGATAAAGTTTCCGCTGCGCGTAAGTTTGAGTGGAGAAACTTTTCGGCTACTTCTTCCAGAGTCTCACAGGCAATGAGAATGTCGTTTTCCTGTGTTTGCCAGTTGGAGACGGCTGCGCGAATTGCCGCCACGCCATTATATAAAGTAGGCGTAAAGAAGGCCCGACCATCGTCTCGCACGAGTTGGAGGAAGGCATGAATCATCTCCATCGAAACGTTTTCTTCTGATAGGGTGAAGCAAGCGACATTCATCCGTACAGGAGCTAACATTTTGAAATATTTTGAAGCGTTCAGTTTTGTCTCCAGTAGTTTTGTCAGCGCACAATTTCGTTCAACAACTTCTGTGCATCCTTCACGGCCATACGCCATCAACGTGAACCACGAAGGAAGTGCGCGAAATCTTCTTGAGTTTTCTGGTGTGTAATGAAAAAAATCATCGGTGAGCGTGTCACCGCCAAGATAGGCAGCCTTGTTTTGAAATACTTTTCCTTGAAGGTTTTTGTGCCTGGTGAATTGCATTGCTGCATCATACGGAACATTCAACCACTTGTGAGCGTCAATGGTAATACTGTCGGCTGCGTTAATGCCATTCATGAAGTGACTGAATTTTTCTGAACATGCGGCAAAACCTCCAAAGGCCGCGTCAACATGTAACCAGAAATTGTATTTCTTTTTCAAGTCACCAATCGCACGAAGGTTATCAAAGTCTACTGTGTTCACCGTGCCCGCATTAGCAACAACTATTACAGGCTCATTGATTTCCTTTAGTTTATTTTCCAATACCTCGATGTCAATGGCTTCACGATCGGGCAATGTATTTATTTTGATAAGTGATTTTCTACCGATGCCCAACATAGAAAGTGATTTGAATACACTTGAATGTGGCGCACCACTGAGTACGTGTATAGCGCCAGCATCTAGAATTCCTTCGTCACTGAAATCAACGCCACGCTGTTCGCCAATCCATTGTCGTGCAATGGCTAGACTAACAAAGTTTGAAGCCGTGGCACCCGTTACAAAGGATCCGAAATATTCTTCATCCAATCCGAATAATTGTTTTAAGAAATGTAGTGCTTGTCGTTCAAGTTGAGGTGCAATAGAATCGTTGCTGCCACATGCATTTTGATCAAAGGCGCCTACGAGCCAATCACCCACAACAGCAGCAGGTGTAGATCCGCCAGTAACAAAACCAAAATACCGTGGTCCCGCACTGTTGGTGATTTTATCTGAAAAGTTTTTACTGAAGTAATCAAGCGTCCCTTGTCCTCCCAATCCTTTGTCAGGAAGATCTTGCAGTGAAATGTTTTCAATAAACCTTCCTGGCGCAAGATTACTCTGATCGTTGAAATAGTTCAGGGCAACACGTTGTGTTTGCTCAAGCAGTGCTTTGATATTTTCCTGATCCGTATGGAGTAATGTATTCATCAATTTAGTTGTCAATCCGTTTACCAAGTATTACTACGCCCCGGTCAATACCGTCTAGCTCTGCAACAC
>JBBRKB010000198.1:0-7041 GCA_038218385.1 Cytophagales bacterium
TAATCAGAACATTATGGCACTACACAACCGTGTAAACAACCGGGTCTTGAAGGAAAAGATTCGCACAACACCCCAAGAGCGGATCACCGTTTCATTTTACAAATATCATTTTATAGAACAGCCAGCTACATTCAGAGATGAACTGTATGTGGGATTAGAAAAACTTGATGTGCTCGGCAGGATTTACCTTGCGGAAGAAGGTGTCAACGGACAAGTGAGCATTCCAAAAGAAAATGCAGAAACGTTTCAAGCGTATCTGTACAGTATTCCTTTTCTAAATGAAATACGCCTGAACACTGCAGTGGATGATAATGGCAAATCCTTTTTCAAACTAAAAATACTGGTAAGAAAAAAAATTGTTGCTGATGGCCTTGATGATACCACATTTGATGTGACCGACTCAGGCGTGCATGTTGATGCTAAAAAATTTAACGACCTAATGGAGGACACAAACACGGTCGTCATTGACATGCGCAACCATTATGAAAGCGAAGTGGGTCATTTTAAAAATGCCATTCGGCCAGATGTTGATACGTTTCGTGAAGAACTTCAGCTAGCGGAAGACATTATGAAAGACCAACGCGATAAAAATGTACTCATGTATTGCACCGGTGGTATACGATGTGAGAAAGCCAGCGCATGGATGAAACATAAAGGGTTCAAAAATGTATTTCAATTAGACGGCGGCATCATTGAATATGCTAAACAGGTAAAAGCACAGAACCTTGAAAATAAATTTATAGGAAAGAACTTTGTGTTTGATGAAAGACTCGGTGAACGAATCACCAATGACATCATTGCGGTGTGTCATCAATGTGGAAATCCGTGTGATGATCATACAAACTGTAAAAATGACGGATGCCATTTACTTTTCATTCAATGCCAAACATGTGCAGCGAAATACAATGATTGTTGCTCAGAAGAGTGTAAAAATATAATTGCATTGCCCGTAGAAGAACAACGTGCTATTCGAAAAGGAATTAACAAAGGACGCCAGGTTTTTAAAAAAGGGCGTGCATCCCATATAAACCATTCTGAAAACACTTCAGAATCTCATCCATCTTAGATCCTAAAGCCTTGCAAATTCGAATAGGTATCATCAATGTATCAGACCGCGCGAGTGCGGGCGTGTATGAAGACATTCCAGGCAAAGCTATCGTACAGATATTGAATGAATATATAAAAGGGCCGTGGGAAAAAGAGTACCTCGTAATACCGGATGAGCAGGAATTGATAGAAAGTGCCCTTATCGACATGGCCGATAACAAGAAATGTTGCCTCATTATTACATCAGGAGGTACCGGCCCTGCACTTCGCGATGTAACACCAGAAGCCACACTGAGCGTGTGTACAAAGATTTTACCAGGTTTTGGAGAACTGATGCGGTCAAAAAGTCTTACATACGTGCCCACCGCAATCCTTTCCAGACAAACGGCAGGGATAAGAAATCAAACTTTAATCGTAAATTTGCCAGGTAAACCCAAAGCCATCCGGGAATGCCTGGAGGTGGTCTTTCCTGCAATACCCTATTGCATTGATTTGTTGGATGGGCCTTTTATTGAATGTAACGAGGACGTGCTGAAACTCTTTCGCCCTCGCACTACTTAGACAGAAGCTATGGCAAGAATCAAATATTACTACGACACAGAGACTTGTAAGTACGAGCGTATCAAGACAAAGACCAGCGATGTGGTGATGAATGCGCTTGGTATTTTTATGCTTACCATCATTGTCTCGATAGGTATGATTTTCCTTTGGACGGAATATCTCCCTTCACCCAAGGAAGTAATTTTACAAAACCAGATTGAAGAACAAGCCTACCTCATGGATCACATGAGTAAGGAAATTGAAAAAGCAAATGATGCTGTCACGTCTGTTGAGAATCGTGATGATAACATATACCGCGCTGTACTAGGTGCTGAGCCCATTGGGAAATCCGTTCGCGATGCAGGCGTTGGTGGATCGGAACGTTACGCTGATATTCAGGACAAGGATATTCCTCTTAAAGAAAGAATCGTTGAACTCTTTAGCAAGGTAGATAAGCTGAAGCGCAAGGTGTATATCGAAATGAAATCGCAAGATGAAGTAGAGCAACTTGCCAAGAACAAGGAGAAATTATACTCTTCCATTCCTGCCATCCAACCGATTTCAAATGAACAACTGGTGGCCATTGCCTCTGGTTTTGGAATGCGTGTCCATCCTATTTATAAATTAAAAAAGATGCATACCGGCATCGACTTTGCCGCACCGATCGGAACACCTATATACGCAACGGCCGATGGTAAAGTAGCAGAAGTGAGTGTTCGCTTCAGTGGCTATGGCAAATTGGTAGAGATTGATCATGGCTTTGGTTATCACACCCGGTATGCGCACATGCATGACTTTGTTGTGCGACAAGGACAGAATGTAAAAAGAGGCGAGTTGATTGGCTACGTAGGTGACACGGGCCTGTCCACAGCGCCGCATCTACATTACGAAGTATTGATGAATGGCACACAGATCAACCCCGTGCATTACTTCTTCAACGACTTGTCTGCCAGCGAATATGAAAAAGTGATTGAACTTGCCTCCATCGAAAACCAATCGTTGGGAATGTAATTTCTGAAGATATTTTTATTACAGTTCCGTTAAACGAAATTCCTGATTTTTCCCGTACCTTGGACAGCAAAATTCTTTGCTATGCTAAGAAAAATACTGTTCATCTCATTACTCATCCATTTCATTTTCACCCAGCTAGTTTGGGGGCAAGGCTGTAGCGATGCGGGCTTTTGCACCATGGGTGCGCTTAAACCTGACCAACCTTTCAATAAAAAGGTTTCGTTAAAACTCCGCTCGATGGAGTTTAGTTTCTATCGTGGCACCACTAAACTTACGCCCGTTATATATGTAGCAACTGCCGATCTCGCCTTTAGCGTTGGTGATAAAAATACTGTTCAGGTAAAAATTCCCTATCAATCTGCTAAGGGATCATTGGGCAGCGCATCAGGACTGAGCGATATATCATTATGTATTACACGTAATATCTTCTCCTCACAAAAATTTGATGTCAATGTTTCTGTTGGCACCAAAATACCAAGCAACGATTCCAATAAGACCGTGGAGGAAAATGGAAAAGAATTCTCCCTGCCCATGTATTATCAAAATAGTTTGGGAAGCAATGACATAATTTTAGGTGGATCACTTATCAGCCGTGATTGGCTTTTGGCAACGGGCGTTCAGTATGACATCAATGAAAACAGAAATCAATTCTTATGGTCTGACTGGAACAGTAACACCCATGATATTGGCTACACAAGGAAATATGCGAAGTCGTACCATTTAAAACGCGGTACAGACGTTATGTTGCGGGTAGAGCGGAACTTTCGCTTCTCACAATTTAATTGCAGTGTTGGACTCCTTCCTATATACAGAGTTACGAAGGATGAAATTGCCGATCCTCTTGATCCCCTCTCTGGAAAACGCGTGAAAGTAGATAATACAACTGGGCTTGCCTTGACTGCATTGATCACCGCGGGCTACAGTTTTAATGTACGGTCGGGTATGAAATTAATTTTAGGCAGACGAATCTTAAACAGGGAAGTTAACCCCGATGGCTTAACGCGAGAATTCGTTTCATCCATCAGTTATTATTTTCGATTCTGAATTTTATGTTTACAAAAATTTTTACGTCCCTGCTCCTATCTCTCCTCTCCTTCGCTTCCCTTTGTCAAAAAATAGATACCAAACAAAGCGACTCTATTGATAATCTCCTTATCAATTCTAAATTCCAGGAAGTGATTGTGGAAGTGGATAAAATGGTTGTGAACCAAAAAGATATAACCAACATCATCACCTTAAAAAACAAAAAAGCTGAAGCTCTGATTGGATTAGGGAAACTTCAAGAGGCTGCCGATTTACTTTCCACTATAGAAAAAGAATTAAACGACAAAAAAGACAATGGCATAGAGAAAGCCATTACGTTGAGAAATATTGGATTCCTCCAACTCAACCAGGGACGAAGCGACCTTGCAGACGAAAGTTTAACACAAGCACTTGATCTGTTTTCGGAAACCAAAATGTCTGAAAGTCTTGATGCCGCACAAACGCACGCCACTCTTGGGCTTGTCTATTTGTCGATCGGAAAAAGCAAGCAAGCGGAAGAGCAACTCCAACGGGCACTGCTACTCAGACAGCAGCAATTAACAGAATCAGATGAACGTATCGCAGCTTCCTACAACGACCTGGGTTTGGTATACTACAGCCTGGATAAAGACAAAGCACTTAACTATTATGAAAAGGCCTTGGCCGCATACGTTAAAATACATGGGCAGGACCATCCTAAGATTGCCATCGCCAACATTAACACCGGTGTGATCTATCGCGACATGACCCTGTACGGAGATGCTGTAAATAATTTTGAAACAGCATTGAAAATTTGGGAGAAGACCTATACACAACCCCATCCATCAAAAGCAATTGGCTTGTTTAACCTGGGTCAAACGTATGTGAAAATGGATGACAAAAAAACGGCCATGGCATATTATCAAAAAGCCCTGGACATGTATGAGAAAAGTTATGGCAATAAACATCCGGAGGTTTCCAATCTTTTAAACTCTATAGGCAATCTGGAGGTGTCCGAACGTCATTACGCTAGTGCGTTCAACTACTATCAGCGCGCACTACAAGCGAATGTGGTAAACTTCAACAACAAAGACATTCATTCAAATCCACCACTGGAAGATTATTATAGCGGCATAAAGTTACTTCAAACGCTTCTCTTCAAAGCACAAGCTTATGAGGCACGTTACTATGGCGAAACATTAAAGTTTACAGATATGGAGAAAAGTCTTGACCTACTGCATCTATGCGATAAGCTGGTAGACAAACTCCGGCAAGCAAGTAACAAGGAAGGTGATAAGCTGCTGCTTGGCATAGTGGCCAGCGAAGTGTATGCAGATGGTGTCCGAATAGCGAATGTTGCTGGAATGAATGCATTCAAGAAAAAACAGTACTACGAAGATGCCTTCTACTTTGGTGAGAAAAGTAAAAACGCTGTTTTGCTGGATGCCATCTCAGAGTCAAACGCTAAATCTTTTGCCGGCATACCAGTTAATTTATTAGAAAAGGAGAAAGAGTTAAAGTCCTCCATTGCCTTATTCAATCAAAGACTTGCAGAAAGGCCTTCCGCAACGGAAGAAAAATCTATTCGTGAAAACCTCTTTTCCATCAACAGAACCTATGAAGATTTTATTAAAAGTCTGGAAAAGGATTTCCCTGAATACTTTAACCTCAAATACAACCACACATCCCCTTCCATCAGCCAGCTTAAATCTTCGCTTGATGCAAAATCATTAGTGCTTAGTTACTTCATTGACGATAAAGATCATACACTCTACACCTTCATTATCTCTAATAAAAAATTCACTATCGACACACACAAGCTGGAAGATACCTTTGACAAGACATTGACGGGATATAGAAACAGTTTGTATTATGACGACAAAGATATTTTCAATCAAACCGCTCATGCGCTGAGTCTGGTGCTAATACCAAAACGCATTTCCAGTTCTGTTAAAAATCTTGTCATCTTACCATCGGGAAGACTGGGGGTGATACCCTTTGAACCTTTATTAACAGGTCGCGCGGAACAAGGTACAGCCTATTCTTCCCTGCCGTACCTCGTTAGGAAATACACCATTCAATATGAGTTTTCAGCAGGCCTTATGTTACAGAAAGCAAAATCAAAATCAAACGTTGCTAGTTCACCTTCCATTCTGCTTTGCGCACCGGTAAAGTTTCCGGCAAAAGATCAATTGAGTGAGCTCCCTGGAACAAAAAATGAAGTCGAAGACATTGCCACTTTGTTTACATCAAAAAAATTTAGCAGCATGCTCTTCACGGGCATGGATGCATCCGAAACACTGATCAAAGAAAGCGATCTTAAAAAATATTCTTACCTACACTTGGCCACACATGGTATCGTGGATGAGTCCGAGCCAGAGCTTTCTCGAATTTTTTTACAAACCAATTCAAAAAAGGAAGACGGAAATTTATTTGCAGGTGAGATTTATAATTTGGAGTTGAAGGCCAATCTCGTTACCCTTTCTGCATGTCAAACAGGTCTTGGAAAGATTTCAAAAGGCGAAGGTGTGATTGGTCTTTCACGTGCATTGATCTATGCAGGTGCACAACATTTAATTGTCTCATTTTGGAGCGTGGCCGATGAATCAACTGCGCTGCTCATGAAAAATTTCTATACTGAAACACTTAATTCAGAAAATCAGGACTTCGCAGAGAGCCTTCGTGCATCGAAATTGCAAATGATAGCCAAAGAAAAATATGCAGCTCCATTTTATTGGGCTCCATTTATTTTGATCGGTTATTGATGGGATTTTTGAGGGAAGAAAACTCTCCCCGTCCAAGCAGTAGTGTGTGGCGTTGGCCACGCCTACTGTTGGGACAGGTTTAACACTGTGAACGCTATGGCAAAACAGCTTTTATCACTGTGTGGAGAGAACCCTAAAGTAAGAGCATCTCTTTCAATTTTCCTAAAGATTTTGATAAACTTTGTTTCGGACTAAAAAATGCCTTTTTTGCGCTAAAATAGCATGTTTGAGGATAATTATAGGCAACGCGGTTTGCGCAACAAACTGGTGAAAAAGCTTCGCGAAAAAGGCATTTTTGACGAGGCTGTACTGGGTGCAATGGGCAAAGTTCCCAGGCATGTTTTCTTTGAAAACGCCCTTTTGGAACACGCCTATCAGGATAAAGCATTTCCAATTGGCGAAGGACAAACGATTTCCCAGCCGTACACGGTAGCTTTCCAGACGGAGAAACTGGAAATTAAAACGGGCGACAAAGTGCTCGAAATTGGCACCGGCTCTGGCTATCAGGCGTGCGTGCTGCTGGAATTGGGCGCCAAAGTCTATACTATAGAGTACAACCGAAAACTCTATGAAAAAACCTGTGATTTTCTTCCCAAAATGGGATACAGGCCCTATTTCTTTCATGGGGATGGGTCGAAAGGTATTGCAGCGAAGGCTCCTTTCAACAAAATTATAG
>JBBRKB010000199.1:0-7024 GCA_038218385.1 Cytophagales bacterium
TGTTGTTTCTGGCGTACTGTTTTTGTGTATTGCTCGTGGCCTATCGGTTGAGGTGGAAACTCTCGACTACAGGTTTGGCGCTTGCTGCTTCGTTAATTCCCGCCGGCACTTTTGTCGCTGACTATAAAATTTTTAAGAATATTGAAACGGATGTGCCGATCTGAAAAGGTGGAGAATTATATTTAAGTGGAATGGAAGTAATGCAATGGATGTTAAAATAACAGATTATCATTAATCTATGAACATATGCAAAAGATCATAAATACACACCCAGGTGAAATTCTTAAAGAAGAGTTTTTGGAGCCAATGAATATTACGGCTTATAGATTAGCCAAGAGTATTGATGTACAACAAATACAAATTGGCCGGATAATTAAAGGTGATTTAGGAATATCGGCTGGTTTCTGTTAAGGTTCATCCAAAACTCAGCAGAGTTTCCGAAAAATTTTCCTAATCGAGTAGCCATATCTGATCAAATAGTACGCGCTCTCTAAGCGATATGTGACGGTGAACGCGCCTACTTGAACTGTCCTGACACTTGAAGCGCCAATCAGTTCCTTTTGAAGCAGGATGATTGTCAATCAGTAAAGCGAGACGGCTGGTACACTGCTTGGAGCAGTACCACAAGTCTTGGACAGTGTGAAGGGTTTGTGGGCGACTTGTGCCTACGATACGACTTGAGTATTATAAAAATTCCTGCTTGTATACATGCCAAAGCAGGAAGACTTTCGCCAGCATATGCCAGCCGTTACCATTAACAAACAGTAATTAAACCGGAGCAGGTACTACTTCCGGAAATTGTCAGTAACATGAACTACATTGGATTTTCATTCAGCGTCACTCTGAGTCGAAAATACAAGATCAGAAATCAAGATAAACTTTATTTTGTTACGTTCACAGTCATCCAATGGCTTGATGTGTTCACCCGCCAGGAATACAGGGACATTTTTCTTGATAGCGTCAGGTTTTGTCAACAAACAAAAGGACTAGAGGTGTGTCTGACCTGAATAGAACACAATCTTTAGAAAATTTTCTCTACTGTTTTAAAATGAAACCCATTCTACCTTTCCGCTAAAACTAGAATATCTTTCGGTTTCAAAATATTTTTTTCATAGCCGTTTGCTGTTGCGTTGATCATAGCCAATCCCATTTGCGTAGTGTTGACAATTGAATGTGGGGAAACGGCTTTGATAATTTTTACCAGCCACGTAAAGTAATCGTATACAAACTGGTAGGCTTTGGTTTGTGATCTTATTCCGCGCAGCGGGATGATCGCTCCCGGGCGAAACATGAAGGCTTGTTTAAAACCCATGTTGAGTAGATCATTTTCTGTTTTGCCTTTTACACGCGCCCACATCAGGCGGCCTTTTTCTGTTGAGTCTGTTCCTTCCCCCGACACGTAGGTAAAAGTCATGGCCGCATTATTTTTATAAAGAACGCGAGCTAGCTCCAGTGTGTAATCGTAGGTGATTTTTTTATACTGTTCTTCTTTTAATCCTGCGGCACTTATGCCCATACAAAAATAGCAGGCATCATATCCGTTTAGCTGATCTGCTACCGTAGAGAAATCAGAGAAGTCGGGATGGATGAGTTCTTTTATTTTTGGATGCTTGATGTCAACTGGATTTCTGCCGATGAGTAATACTTCTCCTATGGCATCATGATCGAGACACTCCAACAATACACCTTTGCCAACCATTCCGGTGGCGCCTGTGATGATCACTTTTAACTTCATGCGTTGCAGGATTTATGTATCGATCCGTTATGCGCCAAGTGTCCAGCCCTCCCTGTATTTTCGCGCAACAAATTCGTTGGCTTCATCGAAGTTGGTGATCTTCATGTTCTTGGCATCCCATAATAATTTCTTACGCCCGGGGTAATTACGTTGGCCAGCATTGATAGCATAGCTTCTCAACGCCAGGTTGCCCATGAGCACTGCCTCTGTCAGCGGAGCAGCATATTCAAACGGTGAGCTTAAGGTCATTTTGCCATAGCCTGCCAGGCACGCATCCACCCATTGTGTGTAGTGGCCATCTTCTTTTCCAGGAATTCGTTTGACGGTTTCTTTTGGTAATGTATCTTCTTTCATCCGCCGGGTTGGAAGTAGCGTAGGGGGGCTGTTATAGTTGCCCATCAGTTTACCTTTTGTTCCAATAAACAGATAGCCGCCATTCCAATCACCGAGTTGTTCATCAGGCAACAATTCTTCAGGACGCTCAGGCAGCAGGCCACCATCCATCCAGGTAATTTTGATATTTCCTTTTCCGTCGGTGCGCGGAAATTTCATGTGAATAATTGAAGAGGCCGGACAACTCTCGTTGTAATGTGCTTCTTTGAAAAAATCTTCCCACATCGTGGTGGTGCTGCATTCCACTTCCGTTGGATAATCTATGGGAAGCACACGAAATGCTGCGTCTAATATGTGACATGCCATATCGCCCAATGCTCCGGTACCAAAGTCCCACCAGCCTCTCCAGTTGAAGGGAAGATAAGCGGGGTTATAGGCTCTTTGTTTTGCAGGTCCTAGCCACAAATCCCATTTAAGTTCTGGGGGTATATCGAATGTTCCGGTAGGAGCGGGGATCCCTTGCGGCCACACCGGCCGGTTGGTCCATGCGATTACTTGTGTTACATCGCCAATCATACCCGCATCCACGAGCTCTTTGGTGCGCCTCACAGGATCAGCGGAAGCAAACTGATTCCCCATCTGCGTTACTACTTTATATTTTTTTGCTGCCTGTGCCAGCATCCGCGCTTCATATATCGAATAGGTTAGCGGCTTTTGTACATATACATGTTTGCCCTTTTGAATGGCAGCCATGGCGGCAATAGCATGTGTGTGATCCGGTGTTGATACGGAAACGGCATCGATGTTCTTCGCTTCTTTATCCAACATCTCACGGAAGTCGTGATAAAATTTTGCTGTCGGAAAATTCTTTTTTGAATCTGCTGTCATGCGGTCATCCACATCGCAGAGGAAAGCAATTTTGGCTTTCGGATTTTTAGCAAACCCGGTTAAGTCACTTTTGCCCTTTCCGCCCACACCAATTCCGGCAATGTATAAGGTATCACTGGGAGCAATGAATCCATTTCCTCCCAATACAAAGCGAGGAACAATGGTGAACGCCGAAACAGCCAGCCCTGCATTCCTAATAAATTCTCTTCGTGATCCGTGTGGGTTAACGGGTGTTGATTTTTTCTTCATACTAAAAAAGATTTGTATCTGATTAATAGCCACTAGCTTCTGGCTTCTAGTAGCTAGAAGCCAGAAGCTAGTGGCTTTTTTTTACGTGTCGAACCGAACACTTTCTTTCAATGTCCGCTCATCGTATTTCATTCCGTATTGATCCAGCACATCTTGCGGCACACCATCCCATTGGTTAGGTTGATTGCCTACATATCCTAAATCGGCAATACCAATTTTACTGGTGAAAAAACCTGTGGCCGTTAAGTCGCGCATGGTGTTGAAGAATTTCACACCTTGTGTCATTTCCGGTTTGGCTTGTTCGGGAAAGGCAATGTCATCTACCATTTCTATTTGCTGGCTTGATGAGCAGTCCACAAATGATTTTTCATATCGCTTCAGGCATTGAATGTCCATCCATTTCATTCCACCGCGAAGCGGTATTTGAAATTCCGGCCTATCTTTTACAATGAACGCTATGAAATCGGGAACGCCTGCATCCGTGGCACTTCCGGATACATCATCTTTCGGAATAATAATGTCGACTAACACGGCAATGGTTGCCATCTCGTGAGCGTCAAAGAATTTTTCGCTTTGAAGTTTTGCATCGTGTGCTTTTTCTTCTGGTGTGCGGTCAATAGTGGAAGTTTGTACGGCTGTTTCTTCTGCTGGTTTTTTTGTTTCCGGTTCACAGCCAATGATAAATCCTGCGCCTACTGATCCTACGGCAAAGGTTTTTAAATATTTTCTTCTGTCCATAATCGTAAGGGTTATCCCAGGTTTTGTTTTTTCAATTCATCAATAATGTATTCCGAAGCACGCATCGATAAGGCAAGAATAGTCCACGTTGGGTTTTTATCTGCCTGTGAAACAAATGGTCCGCCATCCACAATGAAGAGGTTCTTCACTTCATGTGCTTGATTGAATTTGTTTACTACCGATTTTTTCGGATCGTTGCCCATCCGTGTGGTTCCAACCTCATGTATAATTCTACCGGGTGCTGCAAGTCCATAATCGTTTGATGCATCGTCTTTATCACCATAGGTGATGACACCACCCGCGTTGTGAATAATTTCCCTGAAAGTTTCTTTCATGTGCTTCGCCTGTTTGATTTCATAATCACTCCATTTATAATGAAAGCTTAAAACAGGAATACCAAATTTGTCAACCATGTTAGGGTCAATCTCACAATAGTTGTCTTCGCGTGCGATGGCTTCACCACGACCTGACATACCAAAACTGGCTCCATAATAATAGCGGTAATCATCCTTTAGCGAAGCACCGTAGCCACCCGCTTTTTTCTGAGTGCCATCTCGTCCGGGATATTTACCATTGATACCTTGCATACCAAACCCGAATCCATAACCGGGCATGGTCATGCCTCCACCATATTCAATGTGATAGCCTCTCGGGAAATCGAGCTTTTTGTTATCGAGCCACCAAGGTGTATAGACATGCAGACCTCCCACGCCATCTTCATTGTACCGCTTGCGGCCGATAAGGTCAGGTAGGATACCACCCATGGATGCGCCGGTTGAATCGTGCAAATATTTTCCAACAACATTACTGGCGTTGGCCAGTCCGTTTGGATTACGTGATGATTTTGAATTTAATAATAGACGTGCAGACTCACACGCACTTGCTGCAAGAATAACTACTTTAGCATTAACCGAATATTCCTGATGGTCATCCTTGTTCACAAAGGAAACACCTGTTGCCAGTCCTTTGTCATTTGTCATCACTTCACGCACCATTGCGTTTGGAATGATATCCACATTGCCCGTTTCGATAGCGGGTTTTACCAATACAGATGAAGAAGAGAAATCAGCATACACGGTGCAGCCGCGGTTGCACTGGTGGCAAAAGAAACAAGCACCTCTTTTAGTGTTGTTGGGAAGTGGTCTTGTGAGAATGGATAGCCGTGATGGTATTACGGGTATGTTTAGTTTTTTTCCCGACTCCTTAATAAACAGTTCATGCAAGCGTGGCTTTGGTGGCGGCAAGAACACACCATCCGGTTCATTATATAAACCTTCTTTAGAACCAAACACACCAATAAGTTGATCTACCTTATCATACCAAGGTGCAACATCATCGTAGCTAATCGGCCAATCGTCACCAAGGCCGTCAATACTTTTATGTTTGAAATCATTAGGGCCAAAGCGAAGGGAGATTCGTCCCCAGTGATTGGTACGGCCACCCACCATACGTGAGCGAAACCAATCGAACTGTGTTCCATCTTTACGGGTGTAGGGTTCGCCCTCCAGTTCCCATCCGCCATAAGCGGCATCAAAGTCGCCAAAGTTTCTGAACTCCGTGCTGGCACCTCTGCGTGGCGATTCCCACGGCCACTTGAGTTGCATAACATTCTTTGCAGGATCGTAGAGCGGCCCAGCCTCAAGCAAGACAACTTTGATTCCGGCGTTGGCCAACATATAAGCGGCCATGCCACCACCCGCTCCGGAGCCTACTATGGCTACATCATATTCTTTTGGGGTCTTTTTGATTTGAAATACAGGCATAAAAAAGTTTTGGGATAATTGATTCGACTAAAAGTATAATTTTATCCGTAAACCTGCGCTCCGATGGTGTAAAAAATTTCTATCGTTTGCGGAGAGAATTTCAAATGTATTCAATGCACATAGAAATCAGATCGCCTATTTCTGGACATAGACCGTAAAAGGCGTATTAATCAAAGCATAAAAATCGGTGAAGTCCAATCCAATTGATAAATACGAAGCTCGAAAAATGGGATGGCTTTTTTTGAAAATAGGATAGCTTCGGTTTTCAATCTGAACCCAACTTTATTTTCAATCCGATATTAATTCCTAGGCTGCTAAGCGGACTTGGTGAGCGTAGGACTTGCTTTGGTTCAGTGTCTTTGGGGGCTACTGCATTACCATCAATAGTAGTGGTGGTAAGTTCTTTTACGTAGACCGTTTTGATTTGCCTAACAGTAAAATCTGGCAAACGATCATCACCCATTAGTGTAGAAGAAATAATTTCGGATTCCTTCTTATAGTAACTCATGGAGTTAAAAATACCTTCAGCATACAAAGCAAACATAGGCGATAGTTTTACATCTACACCAATTCCGCCACGAAAACCAAATGCCATCTCGCCTTTTGATTCTGTTTTATTATGAGCCTCAATAGGTCTATCATTACCGCCAGTGATTTGTACAGAGTTTTCATCGGTCAACTTGGCACTACCAACAATAACTCCAACCAATGCGTAGGGACGCACACCTTCTGTACCTGCCATAAACATCAAAGCTGGCGATGCATAAAACCCTGTGCTTTTTGTTTTCTGCTCAAGGGTTGCCTGTGTAGTTTCACCTGTACTTGAAGTCGTTCCTATAAATTCTTTTCCAAGTTGATAGCTCAGGTTTAAATCAAGCCCAATGAACGGAGAGAATTTGTACCCGACGGATCCGTTGAATACCAAGCCGGCACCATAACTTCCTTTGATCGTTTTTGTGGTTGACGTTTCTATCGTGTTTTTTCCACTTTGTGTGGTAGTATATGTAACAGGCTCAAATAAACTTTGAGAACCCATAGGTATGGCGTAACCACCGCCAAACTTAACATATAATCCCTGACCAAAACTTTGGGATAGGATAAAGAGACTGGCGATGAAGAGTAGATTTTTTTTCATGATTGTTAAATTTAGATGATTACCACAGTGCTATAATAATATAATAAAAAGAGCGTATGTGTTATGATGATGCGAAAGTAAGCTATAATTTATCAAAACCATCTGTATGTCGATGATGATTATTGAATTAAAATTTGAAGTTGGGGAGAAAGCGATATGTACAAAATCAAATCCGCTCCACAT
>JBBRKB010000200.1:0-7007 GCA_038218385.1 Cytophagales bacterium
ATCAACTTATTTTCTTCTGTAATTTTTGTCTCATCTAAAGCCACTCCGTTTACCCAATGGGCAAAACGCCAGTCCTTTAGGTCAATGTATTTTGTTGACTGGTTGTATACCTCAACAAAATCAACACCTCCGGGGAAAGGATTAAAAAGCATTTCATTAATTATGATGTCAAGACTGTCAGCTTTTTCGATCAAAGCAAATGGGCGCTTTGAATGTTCTTCTACAATAAAATTGTGATTGCAATCTCTCATGTTCATTGCTTGAACGGTGTACAAAATTCTATTCTCAAGAACCGGCGTCACCGTGATATTGATTTTGTCAAGTCGTGCAGGCAGAAAAGAAACTGCGGAAGGATACACCGTCGGCTCAATACTGAAATCATCTAACCGTAAACTTTCATTGGCCAGGTTTTCATCAAACGTTAATTGAATAGTGTCCGATGAAATAGCCATTGCGCTTATCAGCCTCGGTCCTACAAGATCAGGCTTCTCTGCCTTCACTGAATTTTGTGTTCCGGGTGTTCCTCCTCTTGTATCAATCGATGCAGTCCAATTGTCTTGTTGCCCACACGTATTGTTTACATCGATCAATTCAAGCGACCAGCCACCGGCTTTTTTCTGTGTGCTTTTATACCATGTATCGCTGTACTTCACTGAATCGATCAAAACATTTTTGGATGATCGAAGTGAAATTGGGTCACCCGAATTATTTAAGGATGGAAATCCTTTCACGCCCAACACATCACCGTAGATGGCGAAGGATTCCGCAAATGATGTGGTGGTGAGGATTAGGTATTGGCCAGCATCCAGGGTCTTGCCAACTAGCGTACCTGTTGAACTTCCATCTGAAACAGTCCAGCCCGAAAGTCGGATGGGAACATTTCCTCTGTTATAAATTTCAATATACTCAGCGGCAGGAAGTTCTACAACGGGAGAGGGATCGGCAAAAATTTCGGTGATGATGATATCTTTGTATGTCGCTTCAACTGTAGATATGGTAGCTGGTTTTCCGGTGACCTTAAAGTCATCAAAATAAAATTGTTTTGATCGGGTGGTGGTGTACTTGCAATACACGCCAAAGTATAAAGATGAAGTATGGATATCATCCACTACTTTCCCTTCCATCACATACGTGCCGGAATTATTCAAATCATAAAACAAAGTCCATTCGCCTTCTTCCTCGCGTACTGCTTTTATCTTAACTAAAACGGCATCACTATTTAAAACACCATTGGTTCCATCAATGATTTTTGTAACCGTAGTTCCGGTTTGTCTGTACAAACTGATTTCATCATCTGCCCCTCCGATCAAAATGAAATAGCCGTTTAATGCACCCGTTAAATTTTGCTGATCAGACATTACATATATCCTGGATAGGTTGCTCCCGGTTGGATTGAATTCCATTTTTACCAAAACTTCCCACACACCATCTTCAACTGCTATGCTTGGCGTTGCCAGATAAGAAGTGCCCGTTTCGGGTGGCGCATTAAGTGTGAGCTTTTCGTCTGTGACTAAAAACTTATCATCATCACCAACCCACATTGGGCTGTTGGTGAAATCACCATCCGAAAAATTATCAATGAATTGTGCTTGAGCACGCAAAGGAAGGAGCAAGATTGAACTAACAATTGTTAAGCCAACGGCCCAAATAAATTTCAACATAAAGAAAGGGTCTTAATTGTTTGGGCTCTCCCAAAAATACTATTTTTGCAATTCTTTAAAACTTAATAACTATGAAACTTGCAGTTATTGGTGCTACAGGACTTGTAGGCCATGAAATCCTCACCGTGCTGGAGGAAAGAAATGTTCAATTTGATGATTTGTATTTGGTAGCCTCTGCCAAATCGGTAGGGCAGACTGTTACTTATAAACAAAAGGAGTATACCATAAAGAGTATGGAAGAAGCGGTAAAGCTTGCGCCCGATGTGGCCATCTTTTCAGCGGGAGGAGGTACCTCATTGGAGTGGGCTCCTAAGTTTGCAGAAGTAGGAACAATCGTAATTGATAATTCTTCTGCATGGAGAATGGATCCAACAAAAAAATTAATCGTTCCTGAAATTAATGGACATGTGATTGGCATTGACGATCGTATTATTGCTAATCCTAATTGCTCAACCATTCAAATGGTGTTGGCATTAGCGCCCCTTCATGTCAAATATAAAATCAAACGCATAGTCGTTTCAACCTATCAGTCTGTTACGGGAACAGGTAAAGAGGCTGTAAAGCAAATGATGGATGAGCGTGCCGGTGTGGATGGACCAAAAGTATATCCGCACCCTATCGACATGAATGTGCTTCCTCACATAGATTCTTTTTTGGACAATGGATACACCAAAGAAGAAATGAAGATGGTAAACGAAACCAGAAAAATTTTAGGTGACGACTCCATCGGTGTAACATCTACTACCGTGAGGGTTCCTGCCATTGGTGGACATTCGGAAGCTGTTAATGTTGAGTTTCATAAAGACTTTGATTTGAACGAAGTGAAAGAACTTCTTTCCAATACGTCGGGTGTAGTGTTGCAAGACGATCCTAAAAACAATGTGTATCCAATGCCACTTTATGCAAAAGGAAAAGACGAGGTTTTTGTAGGCCGTTTGAGAAGGGATGATTCCCAGCCCAACACATTAAACATGTGGATCGTGGCAGATAACCTGCGTAAAGGTGCGGCAACCAATGCCGTTCAAATTGCCGAGTTCATGTTGGAGAAAAGTTTGGTTGATTAACATTTAACTTTCCGAATAAAATGAAAGCCGCTCCCGACATGGTGCGGCTTTTTTTATCGACCAACAATAGCACAAGCAGCCACATACGCTGTTGTCCAGGCCGCCTGAAAATTAAAGCCACCCGTCTCGCCATCAATATTCAATACCTCGCCGGCAAAGAACAGGTTTTTAATTTCCTTGCTTTCCATTCTTTCCAGATCAATGTCTGATAAATCAACACCTCCACACGTAACAAATTCCTCTTTGAAAGTTGTCTTACCCTTTATTTCAAAAGGACAACGTATCAAAGCTTCCAATAACTTGTTCATGTTACGCAGCGCCAGTTCGTTCCATATCTTGCTCTCTTCAATTTCTGCAAGTTCACAAAGGCGCGTCCACAATCTTTGTGGCAAATGAAATAATGGATTGGAAATAACTTTTTGTTTTTTATGATCCTGCTGATATGTCAGAAATGTTTTTCTCACTTCATCTTCTTTTGCCGATCCAATCCAACTCACTAACACATTGAATTGATAGTTGACCGATGCAAGATGTTCTGCTGCCCATGCAGATAATTTTATCACTGCCGGCCCACTCAATCCCCAATGGGTAATGAGCAGTGGACCATTTTGTATAAACTTTGTTCCAGCAATTTTTATTTCCGCAGAGGGAACAGAGATGCCCATTAAATCCTGGAAGCTTTTTCCCGGATCATTAAAGGTAAAGAGTGATGGAATGGGTTTTATGATTTTCAATCCCTGATTCTTCAACCAATGATAGGATTCCATTTTTGGGCTGCCACCCGATGCAACCAATATGTTTAATGCTATAAGTGTTTCATCTTCGTGAATTGACAAGACAAAATTACCTGAATCCCTTTTAACAGTTTTGACTTCTACACCTGTGCGTATCTCAATGTTATATTTTTCCGTAAGGGCAAGAAAGCAATCAATAATAGTTTGTGAAGAATCTGTTACTGGAAACATTCTGCCATCATCTTCGGCTTTTATCTGAACACCTTTCTGAGAAAACCAGTCGACACAATTTTCAGCATGAAATTTTTTGAACAACGCCTTCAGCGCTTTTCCTCCTCTGGGATAATGATTTTTCAACCGCGATGGATTGGATTCATGGTGGGTAACATTACAACGACCACCACCCGATACTTTTACTTTTGATAATAGCTTAGAGGTCTTCTCCAGAATGAGGACTTTGAGCTTTGGATTTTTCTCAGCTACCTGTATGGCGCCAAAAAAACCCGCAGCCCCGCCACCGATCACCACTACATCATATTGGGATTTATTCAACGTTCATTCGATTGAAGCCAAAAGTATACATCAATTGTGATTATTTAATTATGAAGGTAGCCCACCAATGGACTTTTTTATGTTTTTTTGCGCTCACAATTAGCATGGAGTTAATACAAAAGTATTGGGTTTTTGGTCTTGGCTTTTTCGCACAGTTCTTTTTTGGCTTGCGACTGATTGCTCAATGGATTCAATCTGAAAAAGAAGGAAAGGTTGTGTCGCCCGTTAGTTTCTGGCAACTGAGCCTTGTAGCAGCCCTTATCTTTTTAGTCTATGGTATTTTACGCGATGATTTTGTGATCATCATTGGCCAACTGCTCTCGCATTTTATCTACATCCGAAACATCCAATTGAAAAATGCCTGGTCGCAGTTGCATTTCTCTTTTAGGATATTTGCTTATCTCTCACCCTTTCTGGCCATTGCCTGGATTATTTTTGGGAAAGATCATAATTGGAGCACCATTATGGCGGCAAGTGATTTTACAAGACCACTCGTTTTGCTTGGTGCTGTAGGTCAAATTATTCTGAGCTTACGTTTTTTCTATCAATGGTATCATTCTGAAAAACAAAAGACTTCGGTTCTTCCTTTTGGGTTTTGGGTAATCAGCGCTTTCGGTTCACTGCTTGTTGTTTTGTATGCCGTCTTCAGACGGGATATTGATTTCAGTTGGAGCCCCGATCCTGTATTGATTTTCGCACAAGGGCTTGGCCTTTTTATTTATATCCGCAATATGATGATTCATAAACGCGTTCCTGCGGAAATTGAATAATCATTACTAGCTTTCCTTTATATTCCTTTTTTCCAGGACATGTTTGAAGAACTACTTCAGCCGGCCGTTCAGCAGTTTATTACCGATCATGCCAAAGATGATGTGAAGGCTCTTTTGCTTAAACACAAAACCATCTTTGATCTACCTGCATCCGTAATCGCTGATCAAATTTCTGGAAAAGAAAAGGCGCGAACAAAACTACCGGCTTATTATAATTCGAAAGAAATAATTTTCCCTCCCAACATTAATATAGAACAATGCAGCTCAGAAAAAACAGCGGCATACAAAATCGAACTTGTTAAATTTTTAGTGGGGAAAAACTTTAGCGGTTGTGTTGATCTCACCGCAGGATTGGGAATTGATTCCTTTTATTTTAGCAAACTTTTCAATCATGTTGATTACGTAGACCCAAATGAAAAGCTACTTGAAATTGCCAAGCACAATCATACACGTCTCGGAGCAGAAAACATTTCATATCACGCTTCTACTGCTGAAGAATTTATTCACGACATAAAAACCAAATATGATCTTGTTTTCATAGATCCCTCGCGGAGAAATGAAAACGTTAAAACATTTTTATTAAAGGATTGCCTCCCTGACATTACAAAAATTCAAGACAGCCTATTCGACATTTGTAAACATCTTTTGGTTAAAGCATCTCCATTGCTAGATATTCAAAGTGGCGTTTCAGAATTGAAATTTGTGAAACACGTGAGCGTAGTGAGCGTGGACAATGAATGTAAAGAAGTCTTATTCTTCTGCGAAAAAGATTTTCAAGACGAGCCTTTGATAGAGGCCATCAACATGGGTAAAGATGAGGCCATCCAAAAATTTAGTTTTCACTTCTCACGCGAGAAACAAACCGCTATAAAATGTGCCGATAAAATTGGCAGATATCTTTATGAACCCAATGCATCGATTTTAAAAGCTGGTGCGTTTAAGACCCTCACACATTCTTACGAGATTCAAAAACTAGAGATTAACACACATCTCTATACTTCTTCTCACTTGATTGACCCGTTTCCCGGCAGGGTATTTGAAATTGAAGGATTTGTAAAACCTTCAAAGAAAGAAATCGCAACGTATTTTCCGGAAGGGAAAGCAAATATCACAAGACGCAATTATCCCTTACGCGTAGATGAAATAAAAAAGAAGACCGGACTAAAAGATGGTGGTGATAAATTTCTTATCGCGTTTACCAGTGTGGCAGGAAAGCAACTGTGTGTCGCCAAACGGATTTTTTAAATGTAGGTTAAAATTTCATCTATTCCCTTTTCTCCATTAAGGTGCTTAATTAGTTTTTTGTCCCGGAAAATATAAAGGGATGGAGCGGATATGTGTCCCAGGTTATCCATGATTTCACTCACCGTTGTTTGTGCAAAAATCACATTGGTTTTGTTTGCCAACTGATAATCAGCTGCAAATTTATTCATGGCGGAAAAATCATCAGTGGAAATAAAAAAGAGTTGATAGTTGCTAAACGATTGGAGATGGTTGCTGATTTCTGTTGCCTCTCGTTGGCAATGGTCACAATCGGGTTGAAAAAAAATCAAGGCAGTGTTGCCTGTTACATCTTGAAGGTTTTGTTTCGATCCATCAGATTTTACAATCGAAATATTGGGCAATTCATTTTTTGCTTCAACGGTAGTGTTCGTAGGAGCCTCTTCCTTATCTTTCTTGTTCATAAAAAAGAAAACCAAAAGCCCTGCAAGAACAAGGATGCCTACTATTACAATTCTCTTCATGTGTCGTTAATTCAAGATTTTCAAAACAAATGTAAGCACTGTGCTGACAAGTAAAATAGAGCCATAAAGCTGGATCACTTTTTTTCGGGTTTGAGTGTGCTCCCACCACAACATGACCCAGGGTTTGTACAGCCCGATCAAAATGAAAATTGCCGACACCCAAATGACCAGCCTGAGAAAGAGACGAAATAATTCCACGCTCAAAATTAATTGAAAATTCTTCTTTAGGTTTATTATCACCCTATCTTTGCGCCCTCGGTAAAGAACAGTTTTGAGGGCGAATGAATTTTTAAGTATTTATCAGGCGGATGGTTATGTTCAGACCGTTTCCGCAGGGATAAGCGCGCCTAACAAAACCTCCATGCGGATCAAAGGCATGGTGGGCGGGCTGGATTCCGTTCTTATCTCCAGTTTCTTTTTGATCCATCCCCAAGACTATTTTGTTGTTTTACAAGACAAAGAGGAAGCCGCATACTTTCAG
>JBBRKB010000201.1:0-6993 GCA_038218385.1 Cytophagales bacterium
TTGTGACCCTTCGGTAATTTTTGCGAGGAGTTTTGTGAACCGTGATTCCTAGCTATTTCTTTTTCTCTTTTCCTACGGAAAAGCCTATAGGTCTCGCTTCTTTCTCCTGTTTTATCACCTGTTGAATAGTATCGAACACAATCTTAAAACGCTGATCGTATTTTTTCTCCAGCTGTTTGATCTTTGCTGCATGTTCTGTGTTTGGTTGCATCAGTTTGCGCAATGAAACAAACGTGCGCATGATGGCAATGTTGGTCTTAATAGCGCGCGGACTATTCAATATTCCCGGAGAGAATGGCCACTCTTTGTTCAGTGAAAGCGAAGGGAGGCTATTGTGAATGGTTACCTCTGCCTTTCTTTAAGGTCACAATTTGTGACCTTAAAGAATCCCACTCTTCCACAGTAAGTTCAAAAAGAAAGTCTGAAGGGAAACGTTCTACATTTCTAATATGGCGAGGATGAATGCTTTCGTTCCCACTTTTTTAACACCATCATTCTGAACAAGGGGTGTGTGCTGGAAAGTGGGGAGCGAAGAATCCCATGAAGAACGCAGGTGCTAAGCAGGAAGCAACTGCATTGAAGACGGTTAGCAGTTGTATTCTAGGGATCCTTCACTCGCTCATGCTTGCGCATTGCCACCGTTCAGGATGACGGCCTTGTAAGGCAGGTGGGAAGGAGTAAGATTGATTGCGCGCATCCATTTTATTTTAACACCGCCGTTCACACTAGTGTTCTTCATCAACGAGAGTATGCACTTTCCATTGCACGCAATCACAAAACCATAACTATGTTGTACAAACTTCTGAGACGTATTAAATAGGGGTGTCTGAAGTTTTTAAATAGGAAAAATTACAAAGTCTTAACGGGACAAGAAATTAATTTATCCGATAGTCTGCTGTTTTGTAATTTGCCGACAAAAGCAAACAACATCTGTTCATGATCATTAAAAAACTGGCAGTACCCTTCATTAACGATAAGTTACTCCAACAAGTAGAACATTGTTACATAGCTACTGCGGCAGTCTCCGAAGCTGGATTCGATTTTATTCGAAGTCGCATTCCTACTAAGACCAAAATGGACATCGTGACGGGACTGGATGTGCCCACTTCGCCTGAGGTGCTGCGCAAAATCTGGCGCCATTATCAGGGGCGTATCACGCTCAGCATTTATACACGCAACGTGTTTCATGCCAATGTGTACATCTTCGACTTGCCCTATCGGAAATCGGTTGCCTTTGTTGGCTCCGGACATTTCACATTGGAAGGAATCAAAGATGGTGAAGAACTTTTCTACAAGATTACTGATGCCAAAGAAATTGAAAACCTGAAGTCATGGTTCACAGGTTACTTTGAATTTGGTGAGCCACTTACGGAAACACTCATCGAAGAATATGCATGGCTGTACCCAACACTCAAGCAACGCGACAATGCATCACGAAAAGAGAAGAAACAATTTCTTGCGCTCACCACGGCAGGCTTTAGTTGGGATCAGATCAAGTTTAAAAACCAGTATTTCAAAAAAGAAGATTACCTCGCCCTCATCAGCAACAAGGCGCACTTCACCACACCCGAACTTCATGCCGAAAGGTTGCTTGTGCAAAATAAATTGTTACAGCTTCATGATCTGATAAAGGGTCATCTGCACAACCTGAAGCTCCACGAAGCTGAAAACCCCAACACGATCGTAAGCAGCCTCGATCCGGCATATCATGCCAATGGCCAACTTAGCAGTGTATGGTTGGCTTACGGCCGCAGTGCAGCCGAGCTAAAAAAAATTGATCCAGCGGCCACGCTCACAGATGCGATGCACATACGAATAACACTCGGTCAAAGGGAAGTAGCCGTTTGCTTAGTGATGGGCACACCTCACACGGGTCAAACTGATCGCGAATCTTTCGGCAAGAAGATGAACGATGCTGAATACAGGAAACAATTCTTCCTATTGGTGACCGGCCTGGGTGCTGATTATTGGATAGAAGTAGCGGCCGAAAGAAAACTAAATGAATCCTTTTCATCGGAAGAGGATCTTTGGGAATTTACCAAAGGCGACCAGTGGCTTCACTATGCGTTCACCGTTGAAAAAAAATATTCACCCGAAGCGAGTGAACTCAGCATTGAAAACATTGCACCTACCATGATGAAGGAAATTGATAAACTGGTGTTGCTTAACCAACACATGAGGGCAGTGGGTCAATAGGTTTTTTCTATAACTCTATCGGCACGCCATATACATTAAGTATATCAGTTCCTCTTCATCCAAATTTTTCGCCTTGTTAAAACACTCGAATTAAAGATCATGATAGGATAGAGAAACCTAATCTTTTTGTAGTATGCGGACGTAACAAACGAAGAAGTAGAACGGCTGAATATATCTTCAAAAATGATCACAGGTTTACTATTCGTTCAGTGGGACTAAGCCCGAAAAGTGAACGTCAAATAAAGGATAGAGATCTAGAGTGGGCAGATTTAATTTTCGTCATGGAGCAAGGGCAAGCTGCAAGAATATCTGGAGCATACAGACATTTAGAACTGCCTGATATCGAGATTCTACATATTGATGATGAGTATGAATACCTGGATCCAGAATTAATAGAAATGCTCTCGGATCGGATTAACTCAATATTAGATGTTGTTTATAAAATTTAAAAAGTGGACACTAAACTGGCGGGATGCTTTTTAAGTCTAACTTCTCCCCAAAGCCGCAAAGTGATAACGAGAAATATTTCTCCATTCACCAACCCTGCTGACATAGGGTTGTCACGCTATCGGGTTTACTTGCCATCTCAACATAAACAACACATCAAATGACAACACAAGAAGTAGCCAACCGGTTTTATGCATTGTCCCTCGAAGGAAAGTGGGATCAAGTGCAGGAAGAATTGTTCAGCAAAGATGCCAAGAGCATTGAGCCCGAGCGTGCGCAAGGGTTAACCAGCGTTTCAGGTATGGATAAAATAAAGGAGAAAGGAAAGCAGTGGAATGAAATGATTGAAGAGACACATGGTGGCTATTGCAACGAACCACAAGTAGCGGGAAATTTCTTCACCTGTGCCATGGGAGCCGATGTGACCATGAAAGGTCAGGGCCGCATCATGATGGATGAGGTAGCCGTGTATGAAGTAAAAGATGGAAAGATTGTGAGCGAGCAATTCTTTTATTGAGCATTCTTCTGTACCCTCTGTGGCTTTGCTGAAATACTTATTTAACAGGCAGCGCCGCAGAGGAGCAAAGGGATCTTGGAAAAATTATATTCTAGTGACGTCTTCGCTTCGAGACCTCACGTTGGGCAGGCACTCAACGCAGGGTCGCCTAGGTATGTAGTTGAGCTTTTTAATTTTTATACTAGGCAGACCCTGCTGTGACTTAATCTTGGAGAATGTAATCAGATACCACCGCTCTAATTTCTAATTCTAAATATTATTTTTGTTGCATGACCAGTGCAACAGGAAAATGGATTATTATAGTGGGATTAGGAATCGCCCTCATCGGAGTAGTCCTTTATTTTTTTTACGACAAGCTTTCGTGGATTGGAAAGTTGCCCGGTGATATCCGGATCGAGCGTGAGAATTTTACATTCTACTTCCCATTCACCACCATGATCCTCATCAGCGTATTGCTTTCCCTTTTAATTCGACTGTTGAGTAAATTTTTGAATTAATCCTTGCGGATATTGAAAGTTTGGCATTTCAGGGGTTCCTTATAGCGCCAACGCTGATTTTTTAATCTACTCTTTAAAATTCCGTTATAACTGTCTTGGCTCCTAATTACTTTTAAGCCTAATTGCATTTCGATTAAAATTTCATCTAACATTTATAGTAAAATGGTATCCTTCAATTCGTTGCGGTCTTTGTTTATTGCACTACTCATTATTTCCGGTTTGTTTTCTTGTACCAAGCAAAAACCCAAAGAGGTTCCGTGGGTGGTAAGGGAAGACCCTAAGCAGGCAGTTGCGAAAGCAGAAGAAGTGCGCAAGACAACGGCTGTTCAACTGGCAGATGGATTTACCCTCTCCCTTTGGGCGTCTGACTCCTTAGCGCCTGACCCAATTGCCATGTCTATCGACAATAAGGGCAGGGTTTATCTTACCCGCACCAACCGACAGAAAAATTCAGAGTTTGATATACGTGGGCATCGAGATTGGATGATTCCGTCCATCGCTTTGCAAACTGTAGAAGAGCGAAGGGCATTTCTCCATAAAGTATTTGCACCGGAAAAAAGTAAAGAGAACGAATGGCTTGCCGATCTCAATAATGACGGTGTTCACGATTGGCATGACCTTGCCGTTGAGCGCGAAGAAGTATGGCGCCTTGAAGATGAATCAGGCGATGGATATGCCGATATATCAACACGAATCTTAAATGATTTCCATGATGAAGTAACCGATGTGGCCGGTGCCTTATTGGTGAGAGATGAAGACGTGTTTATAGGTGTAGGCCCCGACTTGTGGCGGTTAAAAGACACCAATGGTGACGATGTATTAGATGAAAAAGAATCGTTAGCCACAGGTTTTGCTGTGCACATAGGTTTTAGTGGTCATGGTATGTCAGGAGCAATTGAAGGTCCTGATGGAAAAATTTATTGGGGCATTGGAGACATTGGCGCTAACCTGACGGACAATGCAGGCAAGCATTATCCCTATCCGAATGAAGGCGTAATTGTCCGTTGCAATCCTGATGGTAGCGACTTTGAGGTGTATGCGGCAGGATTAAGAAATACGCATGAATTTGTTTTTGATGATTATGGAAACATCATCAGTTCAGACAATGACGGTGATCATCCAGGTGAGAGCGAACGCCTTGTGCACATTGTGGAAGGCTCCGATGCCGGATGGCGTTCCAGCTGGCAGTATGGAAAATATGTCGATCCAAAAAATAATGAATACAAGGTATGGATGGAAGAAGAGTTGTTCAAGCCACGTTGGGAGGGACAAGCCGCCTACATAATTCCACCTATCCGAAATTATCACAACGGCCCTACTGGTATGGTGTTCAACCCCGGTACGGCGCTAGGGTCTGAATGGAAAAACTCTTTCTTCCTGGTGGAGTTTGTTGGAAACCCAAGTCGGTCCCATATATGGTCGTTTAAGTTGCAACCCAAAGGTGCTTCGTTTGATTTTGAAAGTGAAGTAGATGTGGTCAGCGGTATTTTGCCAACAGGCATCAAGTTTGGTCCCGATGGTGCGCTGTATGTTGCCGATTGGATAAACGGATGGGGAACAAAAAATTATGGAAGGGTATGGAAGTTGGATGTGACGCAGGAGAAAAATGACTTGAAGGCCGCACGTGAAGAGACCATGCGCTTGATGGGGTTGAATTATAAAAAGCAATCGGAAGATGAGCTTTACACCTTACTGATGTATGAGGATATGCGCATCCGCCAGAGGGCGCAATTCGAATTAGTGTCAAGAAATAAAAAAGGATTTGAAATTTTAAAACGTGCCGTTGATCAAAAAGAAAATCAGTTGGCGCGTGTTCATGGTATATGGGGCATGGGTCAGTTGGCAGCTAAAGATAAATCCACGGCCACTGCATTGGTTGATTTGTTAAATGATAAGGATGCTGAGATTGTTGCACAGGCAGCGAAACAATTGGGAGAAATCAGATACAGTAACGCAGGCGATAAGCTAGTTCCATTGCTCAGTCATGAAAATGCCCGTGTGCGGTTTTTTGCTGCACAAGCAATAGGAAGAATTGCGTATGAGCCAGCTGTCGATGCCCTCATTAATATGATTGGCAAAAACAAAGACGAAGACGTTTACATCCGCCATGCTGGTGTGTTGGCATTGGCGCGGATTGGCAAGGAAGAAAAAATTGTAGCATTGGTTGATAGTCCCGATCGTGCGTTACGCATAGCAGCTGTCCTTGTGTTGAGGAGGTTGCGCAGTGAAAAAGTCGCGATGTTCTTAAAAGATGCCGATGAATATATTGTCGCGGAAGCAGCGCGTGCCATCAACGATGATCTTTCTATAGAAAAAGCATTGCCTGCATTGGCAGAAACCCTCAACGACCAGCGGTTCACATCCGAGCCCTTGATAAGACGTGCCATCAATGCATCTTTGCGTGTGGGTGGTGAAAAGGAAATGGATATTTTGTTGGCGTATGCTGAGCGGAATAGTGCATCACCAGAATTACGTGCAGAGGCACTTGCTACTCTTGGTACATGGGCAAACCCCTCTACGCTCGATCGTGTGGATGGTCGTTTCCGTGGAGAAGTTGTGCGCAATGCCGCACCGGTTATAGCGAAAGTGCGTCCCCATCTCGATGGATTTTTAAAAAGTACAGATGCTGAGGTGGTGGTTGCCACAGCGAAGATGATCAGCGCATTGGGTATTCAGGATTTCAATTCCAAACTCGAAGCGATGATGCAGCAAAACAAATCGGCACATGTGCGCGCGGTTGCGTTGACGGCTTTAAATGATTTGAAAGTTGAAAACATGGAGTCTATTGTGAAGATCGGCATGCGTGACAAAGATGAAGAAGTGCGTACCGCTGCCGTTGGTTTATTAAATGAACTGAATACAACAGCGGCAAGTCTTCCGGGAATTGTTGAGCCTGTGTTTAACAAGGGAAGTGTAAAAGAGCAACAGGAACTTCTGCGCGTATTGGGTGAGATGCCGGTTGAAAAAACAGAAACTGTTTTAAGCGGGCTTGTTGATAAACTAGCTGCCAAAAAAATTGCCCCTGCGATCATCTTGGATTTGGGTGACGCAGTAGATCATACAAAATCAACAACTTTAATTGCCAAGATGGCGCCCTATCGCACCGCTGGAAACACGACCGATGCATTCCTTGAAACCTTGTATGGTGGTGATGGAAGAAAAGGCGGACGTATCTTCATGAACAACTCTACCGCACAATGTGTGCGCTGCCATGCGATGGGAAATGACGGCGGAACGGTAGGCCCCAATCTCGCTTCGATAGGCAACACACTTTCACGTGAGCAATTGCTTCAGGCATTGATCGAGCCGAGTGCGCGCATTGCGCCAGGCTTTGGG
>JBBRKB010000202.1:0-6989 GCA_038218385.1 Cytophagales bacterium
AATCCAGCTCCGTCTCCACAACAACATTGTGGGAGGCGAAATATATTTTTTTAACGTTCGGCACGTCATCAAGAAATCCGTCATTCAGTACATGATAGGTCCCGAATAAGTAGGATGGCTTTTGTATTCCGTTGCCCGATATTTTCCAGAAGATGGAGTTCTCAATCTTATCACTCTGCCCCACTGCCAGGTGAGCTGACAAAGTGATGATGAGCATGAGGGTACCTGTTACTCTGCATCTCATCTCACGGTTACGTATTGATTTCATAATGTTGTAAAACAACTCAAAATTGACTGCTTTTAAAAATGTATGAATTCCAATAAAATTCTGTCACAAAATTAAACCAGTGTAGATTGTCCCCATCTTACTTTTATATATTTGCCTATGGCTGAAACCAAATCCCCAACAGAGACTCCATTGATGAAGCAGTACAATGCCATAAAGGTAAAGTACCCAGGCGCAATGTTGCTTTTTCGTGTGGGAGATTTTTATGAAACTTTTGGGTCAGATGCAGTGGAGGCCAGTAAGGTGTTAGGTATCGTGCTTACCAAAAGAGGAGCTGGCTCTTCTTCGGAAATTGAACTTGCTGGTTTTCCACATCATTCACTCGATACCTATCTTCCTAAACTTGTGCGGGCTGGCCATCGTGTTGCTATTTGTGATCAACTGGAGGATCCACGATTCGTAAAGGGAATTGTAAAGCGCGGAGTTACAGAGTTAGTGACCCCGGGTCTTTCTTTCAATGACAATGTGCTAGAGCGAAGACAAAATAATTTTCTTGCTTCTGTCTTTCAGGGAAGAGAGTTGTTGGGCATTTCATTCCTCGATGTTTCAACAGGTGAGTTTTATACAGCGCAGGGAAAATTGGAATACATTCTTAAACTCATTCAAGGATTTTCTCCTGCGGAAATAATTTTTAGTAAGCAGTCACGTGAAAAATTTGACCGCTTATTTGGTGAAGAGTATAGCATCTTCGCACTTGATGAATGGGTGTATGGCTATGACTATGCGTATGAAAAACTGACAAGTCATTTTAAAACCGCGTCACTAAAAGGATTTGGTATTGATGGAATGGGTGAAGCCATCATCGCCTCTGGTGCCATCCTACATTACCTGGAAGACACGGAGCATAAAGACATATCACACATTGCTTCAATCGGCAGAATCGATGAAGACAAATATGTGTGGATGGATAAATTTACCATTCGCAATCTTGAAATTGTGCATTCCCAACAAGATGGTGGTGTTCCCTTGATTGATATTCTTGATAAGACGATCACACCCATGGGAGCGCGCCAACTAAGAAAGTGGATGATTCTTCCTTTAAAGGAAAAGGCAGCTATCGAGGAGCGGTTGAAAATTGTAGGTGAGTTAAATAGTGATGTTGATCTTAAGGACAATGTAGAAGAACAACTCAAGCACATTTTTGATCTGGAGCGGTTGATATCAAAGGTGGCGGTAAATCGTATTAACCCTCGTGAGTTGTTACAACTGAAGCGATCGCTGCGATGCATCACTCCCATTAAAACCTTATTAAACATTCAGGCATCACCTGATCTGAAAAAAATTGCAGATCAACTACATGGGTGCGATTTTTTAATTGATAAAATTGAAAAAGAATTACGGGAAGATGTATCCATCATGAGCAATCAAGGTGGATTAATAAAAGAGGGAATAGATGAAGAACTGGATGATCTGCGAAAGATTTCGTTTTCTGGAAAGGATTATTTGGTGCAGGTTCAGAAACGGGAAATTGAGCGCACTGGAATTTCCTCACTGAAAATTTCTTTCAACAAAGTGTTTGGTTACTACCTTGAGGTGAGCAATGCCAACAAGGATAAAGTTCCTGCCGATTGGATCCGCAAACAAACACTGGTGAATGCAGAGCGCTACATCACTGAAGAACTAAAAGTATACGAAGAAAAAATTCTTAATGCGGAAGATAAACTAGTTGTCATTGAGCAGCGCATATTTAATGGCTTGGTTCATCATGCCACTGATTTCATTCCGCAGATACAACAGAATGCTCGCACCATTGCCTTGCTCGATTGCCTGATGTCTTTTGCTTCTGTCGCGCGGGCCAACCGCTATGTAAAGCCGGAAATAAATGAATCGCTTATTATTGATATAAAAAACGGAAGACATCCTGTAATTGAAAAGCAACTTCCGATTGGTGAAACGTATGTGCCCAATGATATATATCTCGATAGTGATAAGCAGCAAGTTTTAATTATCACCGGCCCCAACATGGCGGGTAAGTCTGCGCTACTTCGACAAACGGCTCTCATTGTAATGATGGCACAGATGGGATGTTTTGTGCCGGCTGAATCTGCCAGCATTGGTCTGGTTGATAAAATATTTACGCGCGTGGGTGCATCCGACAATCTTTCTAAAGGCGAGTCAACCTTTATGGTAGAGATGACGGAGACGGCCAGCATCTTAAACAACCTTAGTAATCGCAGTCTTATTCTGATGGATGAAATTGGAAGAGGAACCAGTACCTATGATGGTGTATCCATTGCGTGGGCCATTGTTGAATATATTCACAATCATAAAGACGTTAAACCGAAAACGCTTTTCGCTACACATTATCATGAGCTTAATCAACTTCAAGAAGATTTAGTGCGTGTGAAAAACTTTAATGTCTCTGTGAAAGAAGTGGGCGATAAAATTATTTTTATGCGCAAGCTTAAAGAAGGCGGCACCGAGCATAGCTTTGGTATCCATGTGGCACAGCTTGCAGGCATGCCCAACAAGGTAGTGTTACGCGCAGGTGAGATTCTCCATTTTCTGGAAAAGGACAAACATAAAAATGAGGTGGAAAGAAAAATGCATGACATGCCCAAATCAACTACGCAGATGAGTTTGTTTGAGATGGATCCGAAGTTTGCAGCGATGGAAGAAATGCTAAACAAAATTGACATCAACACGATAAGTCCAGTAGAAGCGTTGCTGAAATTGAACGAAGTGCTTACGATAATCAAAAAGAAGTGATTCTCACTGAGTAAATATAAACAAAAAAACCTGGCTTGTGACCAGGTTTTTTATTATGATTAAGGCTAGTTGTTAAGCGGCTTTCTTCGCTTCATCAATTGACAATTCTTTTTCTTTTGCCAAGGTAATGATGTTCATCTTGTTTAGGATTTTGATCACAACATAGGTTGGATCCAACTCATGCCAACGTATGCCACCAAAGTTTGCATTTCCTCCATTCTTATGATGGTTGTTGTGATAGCTTTCGCCCATCATCAGAAAATCCACAGGAAGAAAATTGCGTGATGTATCGCCTACTTCAAAATTGCGATAGCCATACTTGTGTGCAAACCAGTTGATGATAGCACCATGAATAGGGCTCAAAATGAATTGCAAAGGAAGTAACAACCATAACCACCAATGCGTGGCAAATATCGCGTAGACAGAGACATATATAATTCCCCAGAATAGACGTGACGGCCATGATCTGGCAAACTTGTCAAAAGCATCCCACTTAGGTACACCTTCCGTGAAACGTTTTTCAATGACGGCTGTACCGTTGGCAATACTTGTGTAAATTGTTTTTGTTTTCCACATCATTTTCCAGACGGACTCATCATACTTAGGTGAATGTGGGTCGTTTTCAGTATCGGCAAAGGCATGGTGCATGCGGTGCATAACTCCGTAGCCGTATGGGCTCAAGTAGTTTGATCCCTGGAAAATCCAAGTCAATACATAAAACACTTTCTCAGTGCGCTTGCTCATGGTAAATGATTTGTGCGATGCATAGCGATGCAGGAAAAATGTCTGGAAGAAAAGTGACAAGTACCAGTGGGCAATAAAAAATCCTATTATAACTACCATGTATATTAAATGTTAAGATTTTGGTTGATCGATTTTAATGTGAATGTGCTTTTATTGGTAAGACAGGCTCAAAAGCTTTTTGTGACAAAAAAGGGAAATTATTTTTCTACACTATTGGCAATGTCCCCTTTAAGCTTTTCTACTAGCTCAACACTATTGCCCAAACGACAAGCGCTTTTGAATAGTTCGGTAAGTTTTCCGGCTGGAATATCGATATGAAAAGGGAGTTTTTCGGCCTGTAATTTTTTCTTAGCTCTCGAAAGCAATTGTCGGCAATGTTCTTTCTTTTTATCAAAGGTTTCTTGCAAAACATCATAGTCAAAGTCAAAAACTTCTTTGAGCAAAAAAATTGCCCGTTCAATAGGTTCCAGTTTAGCTTGCAAAACTTTCAATGCAGATTCTAGCATTATATCTAAATCGAGATGTGAAAGATTGGTTTCCTTAAACTGGTTAAGGACTTCCTTCACATTATTCGTATTGAAAATTTCTTCTTTCTTTCGCTTTAACATGTCCAGATGATTGAGACAGTTATTGGTTACGGCCTTTATCAGATAGGCTTTTATGTTTTCAATGTGTGCAGGGCCAACGCTTAACCATTTAAGGAATGTCTCCTGCACAATGTCTTCCGCGTCTTCTTTGCAACGCACCAGATTGTATGCAATCGAGTGCAGCATAGGTTGATATAATGATATGGTTTGATCTGGGCTCACGAAAGAGAATAACACCACAAAGATGCACTTAAAAATATGGTAAAACAAGGGTAAAACTTTACTACGCAGCGCTCACAATTGTTCGTTTCAGATTTGTTTCGAAGCATTCTGCACCAATTGCCTACATTGATTGTTTAGTGACAAAACTCAGTAAAAACTATTCGTATTTGTAGTATTTTTGTACGTCAAATGCATGAAGCTGAGAAGGAATTAATTTTAAATAAGAATAATAAAGATAATGAACACACAAACTGTTCAACTGGAGAAAAGAAATAAGCCTCACCTAAAACAGGAGATTAGTTTTTTGTTGATCCACCTGATGCCACTTGGCGCCATCTGGACGGGTGCCACTGCATTTGACTGGATACTATGCGCCTTCTTGTACTTTGAAAGGATGTTTTGGATAACAGGCGGATATCACCGGTATTTTGCCCACAAATCATACTCAACATCCCGCGTGTTTCAGTTCATCATCGCCTTTATGGCGCAGAGTTCTGCTCAAAAAGGTGCATTGTGGTGGGCTGCACATCACCGCCATCATCACCGTCATAGCGATACGCCTGCGGATCCACATTCCATGAAGATTTATGGCTTTTGGTATTCACATATAGGTTGGATTATTGGTCCGGACTTTAAAGAGACCGACTATAAAACCATTGGCGATTATGCCAAATATCCTGAGTTGGTATGGCTCAATAAATATCATTTGGTGCCACCCCTCCTTCTAGCGTTGACGGTTATGGCGCTAGGTGGAATTTTTAATGGAGGAAGCATTATGGCCATGTTCACTATGGCAGGATTTTCATCTTTGTTTATCGGCTTCTTTTTAAGCACGGTAATTCTTTATCACGGAACATTTTCCATCAACTCTATCATGCATAAGATAGGGACGCAGCGGTATGAGTCGGGCGATGAAAGCCGCAATAGTCTGGTTCTTGCACTAGTAACATTAGGAGAAGGCTGGCACAATAATCACCACTATTATGAAGTGGCATCACGCCAGGGATTTTTTTGGTGGGAAATAGATATTACCTATTACATCTTACGCCTCTTCGCAGCGGTGGGGCTTATCTGGGATTTGAAAGAAGTGCCGAAGCATATTAAGCTCTCCAAGAACAAAGCCCACGCGCGAGAACTGAAGCACGAGGCTGAAGCGCTCAAAGCATCCGCTTGATTTCAATCATTTTAAAAGCTTAGCGTGAATGAGTAAAATGTGCGTTCTAAGCTTTAAAATTTGTGGCTATTCGTACGCTGTCTGCAAAAATCTTTCGAAATCAAATTTCTCGCTATTGACATTGTAAGTATAGCTTTTGCTTTTGTGGCAATACTTGATTTTCAAGCCCATGTCATTACGCAACAATTTCAATAAGCGATAAACAGTGCTTTCTGAAATGTTAAGTCTTTCTGCTAAATCTTTGGGGGTTCCTGTGGATTTACGTTGGATTAACTTATCCAAGGTAAGAAGTCTTACGATGTACTTTTCCATGCAACGGTCTTTATAACTTTATTTGAGAGAAAGCGAATATAGCTTATAATAAAAAAAGAACAAGCGGATGGATGGAAAATCAGTAAAGATATCTTAAAACGGAAAAAGGCCATCCCATTTTTGAGATGACCTTTCCTTTTACATGTACCTCGGGCGGGACTTGAACCCGCACGGCCATTTCTGACCACAGGATTTTAAGTCCTGCGTGTCTACCAATTCCACCACCAAGGCATTTGGGTGAAAATAAAAAAGTGTGAGCAAGATTCTCACACTTTATTTATTTTGAGCGGGAAACGAGGCTCGAACTCGCGACCCCGACCTTGGCAAGGTCGTGCTCTACCAACTGAGCTACTCCCGCTTAAAGAGTCCCTGTTTGAATAAGGGAGTGCAAATTTAATTAGCGTTTCTAAAATTGCAACGTTGAGCCACATTTTTCCACTTTATCTTCTCAAAAATTAACGGTTTTATATCCTGATCAATCTCAATCATACACTGGAATGTGCAGATACGGTTGAGTAGAAGTGGCGCTGTTCTCACCTAAATTGGTTGAATTTGATTATTAATTCAATATTATTTACTCAGGTAATGATTTTAAAAAAGACCGGAGCATTCACCTTAGGAAGGATGTATACCGCTCAGGCCTTGTGAAATTAAAAATGATTTTTTTAATCGTGAAGTAACTTTTGCAGATGATCGAGGCTCGTGACCCCATCCAAATGTTGTCAGCTCGTGACCAAAAGCTTTATTACACTTGCCCTATACCAAACGTTATCTCATTTTTGCAATCTTTCGTAATTCACATCCATGGGCAAAACAGTAGTAAAGAAAGGCAAGGATCTCACGGGTCACGATGAAATTGAGATCATCGGAGCCCGCGAGCATAATCTAAAGAATATTAATGTTCAGATTCCACGAAACAAATTGGTAGTGATAACGGGCATCAGTGGGAGTGGTA
>JBBRKB010000203.1:0-6984 GCA_038218385.1 Cytophagales bacterium
CTACCATTATAAATACCATTTCCTCCATTTGAATTTGAATTTGCCATAGATGGAAGTCCATTTTGATATGGCGTTACGGTTACTTGGTATGTGAAATTTTCATTTACGGATAAAGGTTTTGATTGGTCAAAATCTAATTTATCCACCTTCTCTGGTAGATTTATTTCCTTACCATCTATAACCTTCTTTAAAATTTCGTCATCAATTTGCTCAGGAGTTGTAATTGCTTTAACTATTCCATTTCTATCTATGATAATGGTATGAGAAATTGACCTATAAGGAAATATGGCTGCCAATTTTCTGTCGATGTCTAATACAATCGGCAATGACAAATTTCTCTTTTTCAAAAATCTGATAATTCGGTCTTCGGGCTCGTCTGTAACGGTTATAATTTTTACATCATTGTTGAATTTTTTTTGTAAATTCTCAAGATGCGGAAGTGCCTCAATACATGGAGAACACCAGGTTCCCCAAAAATCTAAAATCACGACTTTCGATTTGAAGTCTGATAACTTAGCCGTTGTCTTGTAACTGTTTAATATTTTTAGAAATTCCAATTCACCTGCTGGCTTATTGAGTTTACTCTGCCCATGTAATTGTAGTGTTGGAAGAATAAACAGTAGAAGAAATATTCTCATATGTATTTTTTGTAAATTATTTTTTTTCGTAAAGGTTACATTCACTTCGCCACTTTCTATATTGGCTGGCATTTCATCTAATGTAATTTATCCGTTGGAATAGACTCCTTTGATGGTGGTAATCATAAAATTAATTTAGTTAGAAAAATAAAAAGATAATCACAACGCAAAACCATTGACCTTGATGTGTATGTATAATTTGCTTACGTACTATGGATCAAATAACCAAGTAACCGTTTAAGCGAACCCTTGCTAAATTTCATCAGCAATTATAAAAATAGGGCTTACTAAAAAAGTCTGCCGTTACATATTTCGCATAAAGATATAGAACGATTTCAATTAAAGTGTGTGCCGTAGTGATAAGTTACAATCAAAGTTAGTTTTACACCATTTGAGACTTTTTCAGTAGTCAATTGAAAATGAAAACCATTCCCATACTTATTTTATCTCTGGTATTTCAAGTTGCTTGCATACTTTCCTACAGAGTAAGTCGGCAAGTTCTCGATGGCGGCCTATTGACGTTTGTTTTTTATTCTTATGGATTTTGGAAAATGGAATGATTGGCTCCTTCCCTAAGCATAACACAACCATTTTGCTCCAAATGACGAATCAGATCTCCTCGTTTCACTAAATCAAGGAGAGTTGTTCACGAATTACAGTTTTGCCTTTGTACTCAATTTCTGTTGCTTCACGGTTTACCTCCAGCAAAAGCCTCAGTGCATCAAGTAAGTTCGCTTTCACTTCAGAAATAGTTTTTCCTTGTGAAATAGCTGCGGGTAACTCTTCTACCTGACCAACGTACCATCCATCCGCGGACTTTTCAATTATAGCTGTGAGTTTCATCTTATAAAGGTAAGGTTTTGTGGTGTGCAGACAAATGGCGCCATAAGAAAATTTGACGGTTTTGTTCAAGTGTTACACCTTATTTTATCTCATCACAAGTCAGTTGAAAAGCACTTAACACACCAACCAGATTAATTTGGGAAAGTTTATATCATCTTCCACAACACCAGACTTTTCACACCATCACTACATCATTTGATAGCTGCGTAAGGTATTCCATTTGATCCTCCGAGAGTTCAAAATCAAGTGCGCCTACATTTTCAGTTACTTGTTTTTCATCGCGTGCGCCTACCAACACACATGTCATGCCCGGGAGATGAGCCGTCCAGTTGATGATCACTTGCGAAATGGTTGCATTGTGCACATCAGCAATGGGTCGTATTTTTTCCAACATTAAATTTACGCTATCAATGTTTTCGGGTGAGAAGTATTTTGTGTCAGGGCGGGTGTCACCTTCATTAAATATATAATCGCGGGTGATTTTTCCTGTAAGAAGTCCACGTTGTAACGGACTATAGGGAAGTATACTTAATCCTTTTTCGAGGGCTTGAGGCAAAACATCTTTTTCAATATCCCTGCGCACCATGCTAAAGGGCACTTGATTGGAAACCAGTGGAACAACTTTCAAAGCTTCGTTCACCTGGTCAACCGAATAATTGCAAACACCTGCTGCTAATACCTTTCCTTCTTTGATCAATTTGGCAACGGTCTCCATCGTTTCGGAAATCGGTGTCGTATTATCCGACCAATGTATTTGCAGTAAATCAATATAATCTGTGTTCAATCTTCTTAGACTGTCTTCACATTCTTTGATGATCCTTGCAGGTGAAGCATTTCGGTACATCTTCACAGGATGGCCATCATTATCTGTTGTTTCAAAATAATATTCACCCGTTTCAGATGTCCAGTCCAACCCAAACTTGGTCAAGAGTTGGTACTTATCGCGCGCGATTCCTTCCATTGCCTTTCCGATCAATTCTTCGCTTTTCCCAAATCCATAGGCAGGAGCTGTATCAAAAGTTGTGACACCTAAATCGTACGAAACTTTCAAGGCCCGTATGGCAGCTGTTTCTTCTGCACCGCCCCACATCCATCCGCCAATGGCCCAGGAGCCAAATGCAATTGGTGTAACTTTCACGTCTGAGTTTCCGAGGGATCTATACTTCATAGTTGAATTTATTTTTTTAAGTAGTCAATCAAAAAAATTACGTTACAGAATAAGCACAAAATTATTTACCCATCATCACAAAAGCACCCCAATAATAGGGCTCCTTATATTTCGTCATGAGTTGAAGTTGGGCTTGCTTAAATGCTTTTTGTTTGTCTTTCAATTTCACCCAGTTGGAATAAAAATTAGTCATCAGTGCCTGTGTGGCTGCATCATCAACTTTCCACAAGCTCATGATCATGGCATCGGCACCCGCTACTAAAAAAGCACGCTGCAATCCATACACACCTTCACCGGATCGAATGTCGCCCAAGCCGGTTTCACATGCACTTAATATCACAAGCTCTGTCCCTTCCAGATTTAAGTTCATCGCTTCGTATGCCGTGAGCACACCATTATCATTGCTGCCCAAGTTGGGCAAGACACCCGAAGTAGTTTTACTCGCTCCTGCCAATAATAATCCGGATCGAAGCAAAGGATTGTCATTGGCATTTTCAATATTGATACCGAAAGCAGAACCCTTTGTGCGTGATACATCTTCCAAAAAATATCCGTGCGTGGCAATGTGCATAACGGTGGGGCTTTTCACAGTTTTGATGGTTGACTCCGTAGCCATCTTTTGTGTAAAAAGACCCACCTGATAGCCTGCCGTCTTCATGATTTTAGAAATGGCATCAAGTTCAATTTTTGTTCCCGGCAATGCGGCAATTGAAGTTCCTCCATAATCTGGGAAGCCCAAAAGCAATGCTGTTTTCTTGGCAGCAACTGCTTTCTTTTTTTTCATGTTGATCAAATCTTTTGAGTTGCCCAGAATGACAAGGTCAAACCTATTGATGAAGTAATCACCTGTGCCACGTCTTAATGTATTTAAATTAATTTGATTGTAGACACCATCGGGTGAAAGGTAAATCAACTTTTTTCCTGCGAGTTCAGGTTCTAATGCAGCCCAATATTGATCGTAGGAATATTCATCAACAATTTTTTGTTGAATAGCATTCCGATAGAATTTTGCATAGCGTGTCTCGAGCTGTTTGCCATTTTCCAACACAATTTGTTTTGGCAATTCCGATGACTTTGTGAGAATAAGCGCAACGTATTTCACCTCTTCTGTAAACGCCTGATCAAATGCACTCAACCGAATAATGCTCACCACGACTTCTGTATCGCCCAACAATTTTTGAATGTCTTTGTAATTAATTTTCTGTGTTGAATAGCCAGCCGAAAACTCTGTCGATTGCTCGGATAGTTTTCGCTCCATGGTATTGGTGCTGCGTTCGAGGGAATCGAGGTTTATTTTTTGTTCCTTCAATTCTTCTTTGGAGTAGGCATACAGCCGTGCGAGTTGTTCCTTTTGGTCGAGCCAGCTTACGTAGTCTTTTATCAGTGTAGCATCTTTGCTCGCGAAGATCGCTTCTTTCACTTTATTGGTTGAGTTGAGCAACAGCGCCTTTGTGGCAATTTGATAATCGTAGAAGTCGGCCAGCACCGCTTTGTTTTCTTTGCTGCATTCAATGGCAAAATTATCGAAGCGCTGAAAGCGTGGAAACAACACGTCCCAGTATTTAGATTTCTCTGCCTCACTCATTGGGGCAAAATACTTATTCACAAAGTCGATTGACTTGTCCATCACATCGCGATAGGTTGAGTAGGCACTCTCCCATTTGCTGGTCTTCCAATAGTAGATGGCCAAATCTTCCTTCGACTGAACATACTGTGGGTGATTCACACCCAATGTTTTCTCACGTATCGCCAGCGCGTTGTCCAACAAAGGTTGTGCTTCGGCATAGCGTGCACTATAGCGATAAAAATTTCCCAAATCGCTAACCGATTTAGCGTACGCGGGATGTTCTTCACCAAAGTTGGATTTATAAATGGCTATCGATTTCTTCAATGGATCTTCTACCTTATCATCTTTTTTCATTTTTAAATAAAGCGCTGCCAGGTTATTTAGCATGCTCGCGTAGTCAGGGTCGTTCTTGCTAAACTTTTTTTCCATGCCGAGGTAGATACTTTCGGCTTCGGAATATTTTCCCATCTGCTGATAAAGCAAGGCGAGGTTGGAAACAAACTTTGTCTGATTTGTTGATTTGGTTTCTTGTAGATTCTCACCAATGGCAATGGCTCTTTTCAGCAACTCCACCGATTCATCATAGCGACCCACGGCCTGAAACAACATGGCCTGGTTGTTCAGCACGATGGCATATTGCATAGAACCTTGCAATTGGTTTTTATTGAGAATGGATAATGCGGCAGCCAGGTCTTGCTGCGATTCATTGTATCGCGCAAGGTTAAAATGAAGTACACCATAATTATTGAGAGACGAGGCTACGGCCACATTCTCATCACCGAATTTTTCTTTTCGCATGTCCAGTGCCTCTGCAGTGAGTCCTTCCGCTTGCATGAAGCGGCCCGTACTTGCATAGAGTAATCCCTGGTTGGCTATGGATTTAATATAACCAATGTCATTTGCCAGGCCTGCCTTTTCATATAATGTTTTTGCTGATGCAAAATTTTTCTCAGCATAAGAATATTTTCTTGAGGCATACATAATCTCACCCCAATCTAATTTATAGCGTGCGTTCTCGGCATCGGTCAATTCACCTTCACTCCAAAGGGCTTCACCTGCATTGAGCGTGGTGGAGAGTCGTGATGAAATTTTTCCCTTTTCCTTTAAATCGGACAAGCCTGAGTTGTCACTTACCAACACGGCATAATCAAAATCGGTGGAGTCAAATTGTGCCCTTTCCTTGTTAAGGGTCTCCTTAAGCTTGCCAAATCCCTTTTCTAAATTGTCTTTAGAGGTAAGTTTCTTCGCTTGTTTTTCCGCAGACTTTTTAAGGTTGTCCAACAGTTGGGCAGGAAGTTGGATACTAATACAAAGTAGGACTATTGCAAGGGCAGAGCGCATCATGGTAGCTTTTTAAAAAGTACATACCAAAGGTATCAAAACCTTTGTGTGAATAATAAAAATATGAATGAAAAGGAAAGAGGTATGATAGCCGTTGCTTTTAATCAAGAAAAAAACGCCGGAAGTTTTCTGTCCCGGCGTTTGCTATTCCTACTTTATATAGCGTTTGGTGAAAAGCTTACATAAAGCTATCACTTTCGCGGTAAGCTTTTATCAAAGCAAGTTCACCCTCTTTGCCCGGTTTGGAGACACCATGTTCCATGCCCATCACACCTCGATACCCTTTATCATAAATGTGTTTGAAAATATTTTTGTAATTGATCTCACCGGTTGTCGGTTCTTTCCTGCCCGGATTGTCGCCAATTTGAAAATACGCGATCTCGTCCCAGCACATGTCGATGTTGTTGATAAGATTTCCTTCGTTGCGCTGCATGTGATAGATGTCATACAATATTTTACATGAAGGACTTTTCACTGCCTTACAAATCATATAGGATTGGTGTGAACCGCGAAGGAACAAATCAGGTGTATCACTCAACGGTTCCAGCACCATTACCAAACCATGGGGTTCAAAAATCTCGGCTCCTCTTCGCAGTGCCTCGATAATGTTAGCCGTTTGCATATCCAGCGGAAGCTTGCGCTCAAAAAATCCGGGGACAACGGTCATCCACTTGGCGTTTACACGCTTGGCAGTTTCCACAGATTTCTTGCATGTGTTTATAAAGGTTTCAAGAAAATCTTTCCCGCCAGTAGTTAGGGAAGTCTTCCAGTTATCACCACCATCAACAACAAAAACCCCCATGGTCATGCCTAGCTTGGCGAGTTCCTTACCAATTTTCTCCTGCTCTTCCACAGGACGTTTCAGCATCCCATTATCTTCAATGGACCGAAAACCCTGGTCATGCATGAACCGGATCTGGTCGATAAAATCTTTGCCGGCATTGTTGGCAAACATTCCATCATGCGGGCCATAGTTTAGGTTGAATGTTTTTCCAGGTGCCAAGCCCCCCATAGGAGTGGCTTGCGATGCGATGGTACCACCCACTGCGCTGGCAGTAAGGGATGCGAAAAGTCCTTTCTGAATGAAGTTTCTGCGTTTCATAAAATAATTTATAAGTGATTGGTTTTTGACTCCGCTCTAAAGCATCATCAGGTAAAATTTTATTTTTGCCCCTTCAAGGTAAAAACATTCGCGGAAATAACTGGCCTTTGCCTTCCTGTTTCTAACTTGCGCCCGTGAAATTATACGCGAACACGACACTGGCCGTAGTCCAGGCCTTAGAGCAGATCTTCGAAGAGAAGCGATACGCTGACAAAGTAATAGAGAAAGTTTTAAAGCTAAATCCCAAATGGGGCGCACGAGACCGGCGTTTTATTGCAGAAACTACCTATGACGTTGTGCGCTGGTACCGCATGTTGCAAGAAGT
>JBBRKB010000204.1:0-6977 GCA_038218385.1 Cytophagales bacterium
ACGTACAATAGTCTTGCTCTCTCTCCTTTCTTTTCGGGGTTAAACATCTACTAATTTAACCCTTCCAATTTCTACTTTGCAAACATAGGATGACGGTCGTGCTTGACTCGAAGCTATTCATAATAAGCATCAGCCTCACAAAAGTCGGTGTACTGGTCGTGGTAACGGTCTTTAACATGGTAAGTAAAACTAATCCGGTTATTGTATACAGTGCCTACACCTTCAATGTCATAGCCGTCAACATACTGCGCAGGAATGTTAATTCTATTACCCGATAGATAAGCCACAACACTTATGTTGGCGCCATAAAAATTATTTAAATAAATAGTATTGGAATGGCCACCCTTGGTAATGTTTATGCTGTAGTAGGTGTAATCATGATAGGTTTGGCTATACTCGTCTATCTCATAACTCCCAACAACCTGATCACGATTATCGATCTGTGGCTCTACAACATACAGACATGAAGAGCAAGTAAACGCAACAAACGCAATTGATAACATCCTTTTCATAACCTTGAAAGTTTGGTGTTATCGGATAAAATACAATTTTGAGGCCAAATAGAATTTAGTTAAAAGAAAAAGAAAAAGCCCCGATTTCGCGGGGCTTTCCAAGATAAAAAAATGGTCAGGTTCTCTCCACCTGCGAATTAAAAAATTGGTATCCCGGCACCGGCGAAAAATATTTACCACCAACAACCACTACGAATGGAGTAAAATACCAGTCGTGCCAGGAATACCATTGCCTTTATTTTTTTATTGAATCATAAAAAAAATATCTCATCAAAATTAATCTACATTATCATGCAAGAACTTATTATTACCAAGAATTGAATTGTCGTCATTCAAATTATACTTGGAAATAAAGGACTCGGATGAATGTGGTATGTCCGTCATCTTTACACCTCTTCTAAGGTATGCCGGAAGTGCCCACTTTTCATTGAATTCTTCTTTTGTCATCTCTTGCTTACGTGTAACTTTCAATTGTTCCTTTCTGTCCCGGGCTTGCTTCTCCAATCGATCACGCGTAGTGCGCACATCCATCATGCCTTCATCATCAATGTGCTGATCTCCATACTTCTCGTTCATGGTATCAAAATCATCATCGATAAATAATCCATCTTCACCATCCTTTTCATTCTCATTCATGATAGGATCACTTACTTTGGTAAAAGGGCCAGAATAAACCGGCTCGGAAATTTCATCCTCTTCGCGTTTCCTTGATTCAGATTTTGATGATTGGTTTTCTTCAGATTTTGATTTTAGTTCTACGTCACCTTTCGTATGGTTCACAGAATTATCAGGGGCAAATAACCACGTTTGCGTACGGTCAAGGTCAAGGACTTTGCGTTGCTTATCAGCCGCTTCGGTAGGTTTTCTTGAAACAACTCCTTCCGAGACAAATCCTGTGGCAATTACGGTTACCCGAATGCGGTCTCCCAATTCTTCATCCACACCATGACCGAAAATCATCTCTGCTTCCTCACCTGCTTGTTCCTGAATGTATTCGGTTACTTCGCTTAGCTCATCCATTGAAAGCTCAGCTTCCCCACCAGAAATAATAGAGAGTAATATTTTCTGTGCGCCCATGATATCGCGGTTGTCAAGAAGAGGCGATGAAAGTGCTCCCTCAGCTGCTTTACGTGCACGGCCTTCGCCACGCGTTTCAGCAGTGCCCATTACAGCGGCGCCCGCATTGTGCATAACCGTGCGCACATCTTGAAAGTCAACGTTTACGTAACCGGTCAACGTGATAATTTCTGCAATGCCTTTCGCACCTGTTGTCAATACATTATCAGCTTCAGCAAATGCCTGTTGAATGGGAAGGTTTCCGTAGATCTCACGGAGCTTGTCATTCAAAATAGTAAGCACGGTATCACAGCTGTCTCGTAAGCTATCAATACCAATTTGCGCTTGCATAAGTTTTTTCTTTCCTTCCCAACTGAATGGCACAGTCACAATACCAACGGTAAGGATGTCCATGTCTTTGGCAATTTTTGCTATCACAGGTGCAGCACCTGTTCCTGTTCCACCACCCATTCCAGCGGTGATGAAGACCATCTTTGTGCCCGTAAGAAATTCGCGTATCTGGTCTTTACTTTCCAAGGCTGCCGCCTTCCCAACTTCTGGATTAGCTCCGCAGCCAAGTCCCTCCGTTAGGTTCGCGCCAATTTGCAATTTGGTTGGCACGGGGCTTCCGTTGAGTGATTGTGCGTCTGTATTACAAACGACAAATTCAACGTCTTTTATTCCCTGACTGAACATATGATTAACGGCATTGCTGCCTCCTCCGCCTACACCGATCACTTTTATGATAGAGCGACCCACATGCGACTTTGGAACTTCGAACTTGTAGGATCCTGTTTCAAACATGATGTATTATTTTTTGTGGTTGTCAATTTTTAAAATTCTGATTTACTTAACTGCTTCACGCAGACCTGATCTCAATATTCGTTTTTATCATTCAAATCATCAATCAACAAACTCTTTGTCTTGGTGAGAATGTCGTTGAAGAAATTTTTTGAAGAAACTACTCGCTTCGCCTTCACCGGTTGCTTCACCGCTTCACGTGCTTCCTTATATTGGTCTTCACGTCCATCAAGTGAACGGAAGCCGCCCAACACAAGGCCAACGGCAGTCGCATACATAGGACTTTTCACAGACTCTATTTTGCTCTTGCCAAGATGTTCGTTCGGGTAACCAATGCGGGTATCCATTCCGGTCATGTATTCAACCAATTGTTTCAGGCTGCTAAGTTGTGAGCCACCACCTGTGATAACAATGCCACCAGCCAATCTATTCTCAAAACCGGATGCAATAATTTCGGTATGTGCCATCTCAACAATTTCTTCCATGCGTGCTTGTATGATATTGGAAAGGTTCTTTACAGAAATTTCCTTTGCAGCACGGTTGCGTATGCCGGGTATGGATACAATTTCATTTGGACTTGCCTCTTCGGCAATGGCTTTTCCAAAACGTGTTTTCAATTGTTCCGCTTGTTGCGGCAACACCATCAGGCCTTGCTTGATGTCATTGGTAACAATGTTACCACCAAATGGAATGACGGCAGTGTGGCGAATAATATTATCGTAAAAAATAGCAATGTCTGTAGTGCCTCCACCGATGTCGATCAAGCAAACCCCGGCTTCTTTCTCTTCATCACTCAACACGGCCAGGCTAGAGGCAAGCGGCTCAAGAATTAAATCCTGTATTTCAAGATTACCTCTTCTGATACATTTGTTTATATTATTGATAGCGTTGGTTTGCGCAGTGATGATATGAAAATCAGCTTCCAACCGAACACCCGACATACCAACTGGTTCCTTGATTCCATCTTCATAATCAACCATGTAATCCTGTGGCATCACATGGATAATCTGACTACCGGGAGGTACCACCATACGGTACATATCTTGTGTTAGGCGTTCCACATCACCAATGGTAATTTCATCTTCCTTCGAAGAACGTGTGATACCACCATGTTGAATGAAGCTTCGAATATGCTGGCCGGCAATTCCCACATTAACAACACCAATGTCGATGCCGCTATGTTCGCTCGCTTCTTTTATTGCTTTTTCTATAGCATGAACAGTCTTGTCAATATTGAAAACAATTCCTTTGACAACACCTTCGGATTCTGCTTTGCCCATGCCGAGCACTTCCAGCTTTCCAAATTCATTTTTGCGGCCCACGATAACACAGATTTTTGTGGTACCAATATCGAGGCCGACTACTATTTTTTCCTGTTCCATTTTAAAATCGTTTATGTAGTGGTTGTAATTTTCTAGTTCAGTTTAACATCAATTCTATTCAGCAATAATTTGTCCTTCGTATTCAAGGTTCACACGCTTGTACGTGTTCCATCCGCGCATAGGAAGTATCTCCTTATAAAATATTCTAAGTTTCTTAAATTTAATTTCCATGTCGTCAGGTTTTCCAAACTCGATCAGTTGGCCACCTACTTGTGGGTATAGCACGATCTTTCCTTTGCTATCCATATCAATCTCCGCCACCTGTGCACGCAGAAAATCATCTTCATGAATAATGTTTAGCATTTCCATTAACCCTGTACCCACTTCAGTCTCAAAAATATTTTTCTGGCTCATCAATTTTTTAACATAAGACCCACTTACCAACACCACCCTGCTTGTAAATTTTTCTGACACGGGCATAACAACACCATCTTCTGCGATGTAACCATCCGGCCCATCATCGCGGATAATACGTGCCAACGGTCTGCGCAGCTTGACACTCACCACAAGGTTCCCTTTTAGGTCGCTGTAGATATCTGCATTTTCAACAAATCGTTCGTGTCTAATTTTACCTTCTAACTCGCGCAAGTTAACGGCGCCCATTTTGGCACCTCGTAGGTTCTCATGATTGAGTTGCATCAGACTGATAACATCACCTTCATTCATAAAATGATTATCAGAAATGTTATCCAGTTTTATCTGCACATCCTGAACGGAAATAGTGCCGCGATTCCTTTCGCTAAAGGCGATAAGTAAACCAAGCACCAGAATAGCTGCAGTAATTTTAATTTCCCGTTTTATGTCGAATTTAAATTTCAGCATACTTACTTAATAACATTTCTTTAATCGGTTCAATAAACGTATCAATATCACCTGCCCCAAGTGTCACCACCACATCCAGGTCCATCGCTTCGAGGTTGCGCATGAGATCACTTTTATCACATCGGATTTTTACAGACGAGGTTAAGTCCTTAAAAATAATACCGCTGTCTACACCTTCAATAGGTAGCTCACGTGCCGGATATATTTCCAACAAAACAACCTCATCCGAAAGGCTTAAGCTTTTTGCAAAATCACTAGCAAAATCGCGCGTGCGTGAGAACAGGTGCGGTTGGAAAATTGTGGTTACGCGTCTTTTACCATAAATAGATTTCATAGACTTCAAGAACGCTTCAATTTCCGCCGGATGATGCGCATAGTCATCCACATAAACAATCTTCCCATTGTTGACGACAAACTCAAACCTTCTCTTCACACCTTTAAAAGATGTCAGCGCATTTTTGATCACTTCGATTTCCACACCGCATACATGCGCAGCAATGGAAGCTGCCATTGCATTTTCTACATTATGATAACCGGGGACACCGAGCTTGATATGTTCTTCTTCTGCAAAACCATGCAGATCGAACTCAAAAAATCCGCTCTTCGCAGTAATGTTGTCGGTAAAAAATTGTCCCCGGCTCATGCCATAAGTAGTTGTAGAAATATGGCGCACATCCTTCGTCAGTTTTTCAGCAACCGATTCATGAATGATGAGGGCACCATCATTGTTTATTTGTTTTATAAAATCCCTAAATGAATCCAGCACACTATTATGGTCACCGTAAATATCAAGGTGGTCTGCATCTGCCGAGGTGATGATGGCGATTTCTGGAAACAGTCTTAAGAAAGAACGATCGTATTCATCCGCTTCTACCACCACGAGGGTATCTTCTCCAATCTCTCCCTGCATCACCAGATTGGATTCATAGTTGGTGGTGATGCCACCCAGAAAAGCCACCATGTTTTTTCCTGACTCTTTTAAGATATGCGCAAGCATGGATGACGTTGTCGTTTTACCATGTGTGCCTGCAACAGCAATCGTCTTGTAGCCTTTTGTCAGCAAGCCTAATACTTCAGATCTCTTTAAGATGGTATAACCATTTTCTTTCAGATAGTTATGTTCAGCATGATCTTTTGGAATGGCTGGTGTAAAAACTACTAATGTTTTTTCTTTATTGTTTTTTACCACATCAGGGATCATCTCTACTTTGTCATCATAATGTATAGACATGCCCTCACGCCTCAACGCTCTTGTCAACGGGGTAAGAGTGCGGTCGTAGCCAGACACATGAAGTCCTTTTTTCATGAACCAACGTGCCAGAGCGCTCATACCAATGCCTCCGATGCCGAGGAAGTAAACATTATCGTAGTTATCGATCTTCAATTCTTTAGTACCTCTTTAACTTCTATTAATTTTTCTATTTCATTCACAATGTCGCGGGTTGCATTTGGCCTGGCGAGATTGGCAATATTTGTTTTCAAAACTTCTTTACGTGATTCGTTGAAAAGTAACGCCAACGCTGCATCAACAAGCTTTGCTCCTGCTTCTTTATCCGTTATCATGATAGCCGCATCCTTATCAACAAGTGCCTGGGCATTTTTTGTTTGATGGTCTTCGGCCACATTAGGCGATGGCACAAGAATGCACGGCTTGTTTGCCACACATAATTCAGAAACAGAAAGTGCACCTGACCGGGAGATAACAACATCCGCAGCGGCGTATGCCAAATCCATTTCCTTCACAAAATCTTTTACACGCAATTTTGAAAGATCATTATGCTTTAACTTTTCGATGTACGAATCATAATACCCTTTTCCTGTTTGCCAAATCACCTGAATCTTTGACTCAATTAGTTTCTCTACTCCATTGAGAATACTTTCATTTATCGTACGTGCACCCAGACTTCCACCAATGATGAGCAACGTCTTGTTGTTATCATCAAAGCCAAAAAACCGTATGGCTTGTGCCCGCTTCTCACCTACTGATAAAATATCTTTTCTCACCGGATTACCTGTGATAACAATTTTATTCTGAGGAAAATATTTTTCCATTCCATCATACGCCACACACACTTTGCTCACTTTATTTCCAAATTGCTTGTTGGTCAAACCTGCAAAAGAATTTTGTTCTTGAATAAGTGAAGCAATTTTTCTTCTAGTGGCAGCAATCATAATGGGGCCACTCGCATATCCCCCCGTACCAATCACTACATCGGGTTTGAATGATTTCACAATTTGTATGGCACGCCAATAACTCACGAGTAGTTTAATAGGAAAAAGTAAGTTGGATAGTTTTAATGATCGTTGGAGACCGCTTATCCAAAGGCCTATGATCGTATAGCCTGCTTCAGGAACACGCGTCATTTCCATTCTTCCTGTTGCACCCACAAACAATATCTCAGCA
>JBBRKB010000205.1:0-6967 GCA_038218385.1 Cytophagales bacterium
TGGATGGTGACGTAAAAGTAGACATGATAGTGGGCGATTATGATGGCAAATTTATTTACCTCAAAAATAATACAGAGGCAGGTGAACCGTTCTCAGAATCTTCGTTTATACGTTTCGAAGATTATGGCGAAAATAAAAACGGATCTCAGAATGTAGACTCTCAAGTTATCGTTAACGATTTGAATGGAGATGGAAGACCGGACGTGATTAATAGCCTGGGCTATTCATTTTATCCTTATGAAGGGAATCAACTTGAAATTTGGCAGAACGAACCGAAAAATTGTATTGATCCATCGCTGATTAAGCTAACGATTTTTAATTACTTTGTCACCTTAACGTTACCAGCCAACACCACACTTGATCAGTATGAGATTGAATATTCACCGGGGAATTATCCTTATTGGAATCAAGTAAATGAAACAACATTCTATGTCTATAGCGGACAAGGCTATAAATTAAGAGCACGAGCCAAATGCTACCTAGGCTATACCGATTATTTTTATTGGGACTTCACAACAGAATGTGTTGAAATAAATAGCTTCTCGATTGCTAGTGTAGATGTTACTACCGCTACACTGTTCGCTTACGAACTGAGTACATTTGAAATTGAATATTCACTTGCTGATAAAAATGAGTGGATGCCACAGCTACAGTATTATGATCAAATTTTAAGTTTAGTGCCCGGTACTACATACGATCTGCGTTTTAGAGGACGCTGTTATTCACCTTCTGAATTTAAGTATAAACAGTTTACTACACTTTGCCCCAAGCTTACATCACTTGTGATCTCAGACTTGCAATACAATCAAGCTACGGTGAGTTCGAAAAGTATGTATGATGGTAAGGTATTGTATGAATATAGTGCTGATAATGAAAATTGGAATGAAGTAGATGATACCCACATTATCCATTTTCTCACCCCAGGGAAACAATATTTTGTAAGGGGTCGTATGGAATGTACTGATTCAAAAGCTGAATTTATTAATAGCTTTTTCATAACGCCGTGCCCAAGTGTTTCCGCGCTCACAGTGGATATGATTACACCGTTCAGTGGACGAATCAAATGGGTGGATGAAGCTCTAACAAATAATTATGTAGTAGCGTATACTAATCAGAATGGTGTAATAATTACGGCAGAGGTAAATTCAAAATCATTTACACGCGATGGCCTTGCACCAGGTACACGTTATCAGGTGGCCGTTGCGCCACAATGTATAGGCCTTAAAAATTTTACTTCCACAACGTTTAATACCGTTTGCTATGTGCCGGTTAATTTAGTAGCCTATGACATCACCCACACAACAGCTGAGTTATCATGGAGTGATAATTTTAGTGGTGTTCCGTATGTTGTTGAGTATTCGATTGCGGGCAGTAATGTGTGGACAACAACCGAAACAGCGCCAACAGACATTTCACTTACCAAACTAAGGCCGGGGACTGAGTATGAAGTAAGGGTTCATATCAATTGCTTAAACGAAACTGCACCCTACGTCTCTCTGCATTTTAAAACAGAGCTCTATGCAGCAACAACGTTTGACCCAAATCCAACAAATTATGAAATAACTATTCGGCCATCTATAAATTTGATTGGAAGTCGTTTTAGTATCTACGACAACACAGGTAGGGAAGCAGCCGCCGGTGAGCTTCTCGATTACTCGATCAACTTATCTGATTTTTCTCCTGGTATTTATTTCTTGAAAATCCAGGGTGAAAAGCCCATGAAAATTATTAAATATTAGGTTGCCGGTGAACAAATAAGGCCGTTCCAACATTTAGCAGGATCGGTGTGCAGGAACTTTTTCGTCTATCACTTGATTGATGTACGGTAACACACGGCAGGTACATAGTAACCAACACCATTTCATCAAGCTCCCTGTTTGTTGTTGTTACTTTTATGAGTAAGTTTCCTGAAAAAGAGAATCCAGTAAAACAAAAATAATGGACATTACCAACGGCTACGAACTGATCAAAGATAAATTATCCACATGGATGCGGGAATTGATCCGCTTGTTGCCTAATATTTTATTGGCAGTAATAATTTTGGTTGTAGGTCTGTACCTATCACACCAACTAAAAAAACTAGCAGCTAAACTCATTACGAAGATTTCCAAAAATGCAACGCTTAATAATCTTCTTGCATCCATCATCCATATTTTTTTCGTCTCCATCACCTTATTCACCGTACTCTCTGTCCTGCAATTAGATAAAGCAGTAACTTCTATTTTAGCTGGAGCCGGTATAGTAGGCTTAGCATTGGCCTTTGCCTTTCAGGATATTGCTGCAAATTTTATGTCCGGAATTTTTATTTCGTTTAGGAGACCCTTGCATGTAGGTGATATTGTGAAGATAAAAGATTATATGGGCAAGGTTGAAACTATTAATCTGCGCGACACCGTGCTACGCACCTTTCAAGGCCAGATGGTAATTATTCCGAACAAAGAGGTATTCCAAAATCCCATTGAAAATTATTCGTTGCTGGGTAAACGAAGGTTTGATTTGGCAGTTGGTGTTTCGTACGGAGAAGACCTGGCGAAAGTAAAGGACGTAACCCTTGAAGCCGTGAAGGGAATTGAAGATTTATCTAAAGAAGATGAAACCACCTTTTTTTACCAGGAGTTTGGCGACAGTTCGATTAATTTTATTATCCGCCTTTGGATCAATAATGCCGAGCAACCTTCCTATCTCAAAGTTGGGAGCGAGGCTATTATGAGAATAAAAGCAGCGTATGATAAAAATAACATCACGATTCCTTTCCCTATCCGCACATTGGATTTTGGAATTAAAGGAGGCACTCGATTGGACGAGATAGGTGTAAAGGTGGTTGGTGAAAATAAAAATTAGTCAACATAATCATTAGCAAAAATCTTAAGACTACGGCATCCCATAAAATGATGTTTAGATTGCTGCGCTTGCAAACAGGCATCAGATAAGAACGTGGTCTTCAATTTGAGCTAATTGAATAGGTCAAATAATGGAGCCGAAAAGTTTACAGCTTGATTCTTTACTGTATCATGAAAATCACTAAATTACCTATTTTGTAGATTCACCCAAACTCCAAAACTTATTATGAAAGTACCTTCATCGCCTAAAAAAATTACTTATATCATCGGATTACTGTGTGGCCTCTTTGGAATTATTGGCCACTATACCCATGTCCAGATTTTGAGTGAATACAATTATACTTTATTGCTAACTGGTTTTCTTGTGCTTTTAGTAGGAACGACTTTCAAGGATATTTAGCGCTTGTAAAGTGCCAACCAGAGTTGGTCAAATGGAGGTGTGTCCGAAGCAGGGAAATTAGCTCTTAAAAAGTTATATAACGGTGGCGTTATTCTATAATAGCATAGGTATTGTTAGTCATAAATAAGCATACGGGTGAAAGAAAGTTAAATTGCATTTTTCAACTTTCTGTTTTTAAAGTTTAAACCAAAATGTATAAATTTAGCGTTCGACTTCTATGCTCTCGTAACAGACTTTCGCATCAAGATTTTGGAAGATACATCCTGATAGGGTATGGTGTCATGTTTGTGTTGATCATATTGATTTATCGAAGACCGATGATACTGGTCTATGTCTTCGGTACAGTAGCACTTTCTACATTCAGTACATTGGGCCTCTATGGTTTGTTGGGATATAAACTCAACCTGATGACTACATTGCTTCCGATCATTTTTGTATTGATCGGCATCATGGACATCACGCACATTCTCAATTTTAGGGATTTAGGGATTAACCTGATTTCTTTTGGCTGTTCCATGAAGTCCATATGCATTGTGTTGTTCTTTAAAAGTATGACAGGCGTATTAGCATTTTCCCATTGCGTAATAGTTTCGGGTGAGGCGCCAAAGCCTTTGAAATTGTATGCGCCTAAAAGGATATCAAAATCTCCATCCTGGTCATAATCGGCAGCATTCATAACCAGCCATCTCCCTGATTTTGTAACGTTAGAAATTTGTGGTTTGAAGGTTAGGTTGCCTGTGTTTTCAAAATAGATAAAACCCATCTCCGGATTGTTGATGAAATCAGGGAAATAGGAAATCGCGGCTAGGTCGATATTACCATCGAGATCAAAATCTTTGGCTATGACTTGCGAGGCACCGTACATGGGGTAACTCCACGTTTCATTGAAATGCTCTTTCCCGTCATTTATAAAAATGTGTATGCCATGAAATGATTTCAATATGGTAGAGTAATCTGCATTGTCACCATTGGAGTAGATCAAGTCTTCATGTCCATCGTTGTTCATATCAACCAATTCAAAATAGGAAGAGCCAAACACAGGCAGAAAACGCGCGAGTGTAGTCTCTTCAAATTTAAAATCACCTTGGTTGGTATACATCACTATTTTCTCATCTCCCTGACTCATGAGTGCAAGTATATCCACTAAGCCATCATGGTTCACATCACGAAGCACTACGTTGCGTGCACCCGGCATAGGATTGATAATGTGTTTTCTAAAAGCTGTTGGGAAATGTGTTGGCGTTTTTTCAAATATTGAAAGTTGACCAGAGAAATTTCCAAACTCGCATACGATATAATCTTTCAATCCATCGTTGTTGAAATCGGCAAGTTCAAAGAACACAGGGCGTTGCAATGAATCAATAACAACATTGGTTTTGCCATTATCAAATTGGATGATCGATCCACGTGCCTGATCATTAGGATCCATAATACCCATTAATGAAATGAATGTACCCGAATCAGATGTATATAAATGGGAGGGAGGACTTTGTAATTGAACAGCACGCGCTATTGTCAGTGAGCTGTCCAATTGATACAGCCGAGAGCGGCGGTCACCGCTATAAACGTTTTTACTTATGGAGTCGTATTGGATCAACGTTACATAAGCAAGTTCAACACCCTTTAGCGGAAGCGGATCAAAAATGGAAAGGGTATCATTGATAGGTCGCTTTTCATGAAGTATTGAATCTGGAGAGTTGCTTAGGTAGTACTGAGCAATCAATTCCCACTCTTCTAATGTCACCATTGGAGTGGCAGGAATAGACGCCACAATTTTATCAAGATCATTGGGGTTCAACTCCCACATGATATCGCTGACGCAAATCCCATGCGTAGCGCCATCTGGGGAAGAACTGTCGTCCATGATTTTTTATCGAGGAGGGATGGATCAGGCAAGAGGTGGCAACTACCACAATAGTTTTTTGCCAGCCGTTCTCCATTTTCACTGTTGCTTTCACAACACATCAGAATACTAAGGAAGGCGATTACGACAATAGAAAATACTCCCGTTTCAGACAGTCGTATGAATTTTACTTTCAAAAAAAAAGACTTAACTATTTTCCAAGACATCCTTTAAATATAGAAATAAGGATGAATGTGAAGTGTGATGAAAGAAATTTTATTTACGACACTACCCCAACAGCCACCGTATTATTCGAATGCTCATCAATCAAAATGAAAGAACCATTCGCTGGGTTTTCGTGATAGGAGTCTATCGGTAGTTGCTTGGCTGTACGCATTTGTACCTGAGCAATGTCGTTCATATTCAACGTTGTTGCATTTTCTGTTTTGTCAAGCGTAGCAGGATTTTGAATGAAATCGATTTTAGAAATCTTGGCTTTGGCGCTGGAGGTACCGTGTTGCAACAGATAGGATTTTCCACTTACCATGTGGTCTTTATTCAGCCAGCAGATTTTTGCAGTGAAATCATTTTTTAATAAAGGGGCTTCATTCACTTTCACCAACATGTCACCACGACTGATGTCAATATTGTCTTTAAGAATAATGGTTACCGATTGTCTGCTCTCGGCAACGTCCAGCGCGTGCACATCTTTGTGAATACTTTCGATCACACTTTTCTGCGAAGAGGGAAGCGCTACTACTTCATCACCCACGGAGAATTTGCCACTTGATACACGTCCTGCATAACCACGATAGTCATGGTATTCTTTGCTTCTTGGTCTGATCACATATTGAATAGGAAAACGTGACACGTGATCGGTTTGTCCTTTGAGTACATCCACAGTCTCAAGCAACTCAAGCAATGGAGGTCCCGAATACCACGACATCTTTTCCGATTGCGTTGTAATATTTTCTCCGTACAGCGAACTGATGGGAACAAACTTAATGATCTGGTCAGGGTATTTTATTTTTCCGCTGAATTCTTCAAAATCATTTTTTATACTTTCAAAACGCTCTTCCGAGTAATCGGCAAGATCCATTTTATTGATACAAACAATAACGCGCGGTATGTTGAGTAGATTGGCAATGTAGTAATGGCGATGCGTTTGTTCGAGGATTCCATTCCGTGCATCAACCAAGATGATGGAAACATCTGCTTTGCTGGCACCGGTGATCATGTTGCGTGTGTACTCAACGTGACCGGGTGAGTCGGCAATAATAAATTTTCTCTTGGGTGTATTGAAATAAATGTGCGCTACATCAATGGTAATTCCTTGTTCACGTTCGGCAATCAATCCATCAGTCAATAAAGATAAGTCAATAAAGTCAATCCCTTTACGTTGACTCGCCTTCTGGATGGCCTCCATTCTATCGGTTGTTATCGAATTGGTTTCAAATAACAATCTTCCTATGAGTGTGCTCTTTCCATCATCAACACTTCCTGCCGTTGCAATCCTCAGAACTTCCATTTGTATATCGCGTAATTATTAATTCGTAATTCAGTTTCTAGAAATAGCCGTTTACTTTTCGCATCTCCATGGCCGCTTCGGCACGCTTATCATCCAAACGTGTACCTCTTTCAGATACAGTTGTTGTGAGAATTTCTTCAATAATTTCATCAATGGTAGACGCTGTGGATGGTAGCGCTGCGGTACAGCTCATATCACCAACCGTTCTGAATCGTACGGTTCTTTTTTCAAGTACTTCTTCCGGGTCTTTGTAGATGAAATCTGAATAGGGCCATAACACTTCTTCTCTTTCTATTATACTTCTCTCGTGTGAGAAGTAGATAGATGGGATATCAAGTTTTTCTTCTTTAATATAA